>NZ_NEVB01000034.1:0-12116 GCF_002259925.1 Aeromonas sp. A35_P
AAATAATATCTATTTAAAGAGAAATTTCATTTTATTACTGCATCTACTTACGATTAAAAATTAGTGTTCCTGATAACTAAAAATAAAACCACCTGCATTTCGCAGGTGGTTTTTATTTGATCACCTAATTAGCACGGGATATTAATCCCAACACCAATCACCCCAACGGCGGCGTGCGTGGCGGCACCATCCGCTTGCTGCCGGTGGACTCGAAGGCCGAGGCTAAGCGCAGCAGCTTGTTGTCGTCATAGGCGCGACCGGCGAAGGTCAGGCCCACCGGCATACCGATATCGGCCATCACGCCCATGGGGACGGTGACGGTCGGCACACCGAGATGGCGAATGGCGAGGTTGCCATTGGCAACCCAGATGCCGTTGCTCCAGGCGATATCGGCGGAGGCCGGATTCACATCCGCATCAGCCGGGGCGACGTCGGCGACGGTGGGGAACAGCACGGCGTCGAGCTTAAGCCCGTCCATCCAATCCTCCAAGTCCAGCTTGCGGGTCTTTTCCAGACCGCGCAGGCCGTCCGGCACCGAGGCAATCTCGTCGAAGCGCTTGAGGCCGCGCTTGGCCATCTTGACGTACTCGTCCATGCCCGCCGCCAGATCGCCCTCGCGGTTCGGCAGGGTGCCCGGATCATGGGGGAAGATCTGGGGGCCATCGACATCCTCAAGCTTGTTCAACTTGGGATCGCCGTTGGCGCGCAGGAAGTCGTCGAACGCCCAGCCGGAGAGCTCCCACAGCTCGTCGTTGAGAAACTCCGGGCTCACGATGCCGCGATTGAACACGGTCGGCGCGCCGGGTCGGTCCCCTTCGCAGTTGGAGACCAGCGGGAAGTCCACTTCGATGACTTCCGCACCAGCGGCTTCCAGCGCCTTGCGAGCATCTTCCCAGAGGGCAATCACGGTCTCGCGGGTATAGATGCGCTGACCGGTCGGGCCGCCGATACCGGGGTTTTCGCTGGTGCCGGCCAGTTCATCCTTGTTGATAAACATGCGCGGCACGCCGAGGCGCTTGCCCTTGAGGGCATCGGCCTTGGCAGCCAGCTCCAGATAGGAAGCCGGACGCACTTCGGAGGCCTTGGGCAGTTGCACCCAGGGCTGCATGCGCCACAGATCACCACGGGGATCGGCATCGTCAGCCACTACCACATCCAGCACTTCCAAGAGATCAGCCATGGTGCGGGCATAAGGCACCACCACATCCATGGTCGGAGTCAGCGGCCAGTTGCCGCGCACCGAGATGACACCACGGGACGGCGTGTAGGCGCACAGACCGTTGTTGGAAGCGGGGCCACGGCCGCTCGACCAAGTCTCTTCAGCCAGGCCGAAGGCGGAGAAGCTGGCGGCGGTGGCGGTACCGGCACCGTTGGAGGAGCCGGAGGCAAACGGCGCGGTCAGGTAGTCGGCATTGTAGGGGCTCTCGGCACGGCCATAGACGCCGCGCTGCATGCCACCATTGGCCATCGGCGGCATATTGGTTTTGCCAAGGCAGATGGCACCGGCGGCGCGCAGCCGCTCAACGGTAAAGGCATCGCGCTGGGCCACCAGATCCTTGAAGGCCGGGCTGCCGGAGGCGGCAGTCAGCCCCTTGACCAGATAGCTGTCTTTGGCGGTGTAAGGGATGCCGTCGAGCGGCCCCAGAGTTTCGCCACGGGCGCGGCGAGCATCGGAAGCCTCGGCCTCTTTCAGTGCATCGGGGTTGGGGACTACCAAAGCGTTGAGCTTGGTGTCGGTCTCGGGGCCGTTGTAGGCCTCGATCCGGGCCAGATAGGCCTTGACCAGTTCGACCGCTGTGGTGCGGCCTGATTCGAGCGCACCGCGCAGCTCGGCAATGGAAACCTCGGTCACTTCGATCATGGGGATCTCCTGTAAAGGGTGACGGTGTGCGATATCGGCTAACGCGGCAATATCGCAGCGAATCGCTTCAGGGTGGTCGCAGCCGCTACAGCTCCCGACCCCCGTATATCAAGGGACAAAACCCCACGATGTGGGGTTTTGTCGAGTTAGTCGAGCCTGCAGCTTATTTCCCTGAGGGGATCTGCTGAGTAATGCAGTGAATATTGCCACCGCCCAGCAGGATCTCGCGGGCCGGCACGCCGACCACGGTGTGATCCGGGAAGATCTCTTCCAGAATGCGCTGGGCTTCGCCGTCGGTGGCGGCATCCAGCAGCGGGTAGACGATGCGATCGTTGGTGATGAGGAAGTTCACGTAGGAGCCGGCCAGACGACCTTCTGCCTCGCGCGGCACACCGCTGCCGCTCTCGACACCGGCAGACTCTTCCTGGGTGCAGTAGAGCGGGCCCGGCTGGGGCAGCTTCCACACTTTCAGCTTGCGACCCTTGGCATCCACCGCCGCTTCCAGCACCTTGAGGGCGGCCACGGAGCGCTCGTACTGGGGATCGTTCTGGTCGTCAGTCCAGTGCAGGGCAACTTCACCCGGGCGCACGAAGCAGCACATGTTGTCGATGTGGCCGTCGGTCTCGTCCATGTAGACGCCTTCGTCCAACCAGATAAAGCTCTTCACGCCCAGATAGTCGCGCAGGTGAGCTTCGATCTGCTCTTTGCTCAGGTGCGGGTTGCGGTTTTCGTTGAGCAGGCACTCGGCGGTGGTCAGGCAGGTGCCTTCGCCGTCGACGTGGATGGAGCCCCCTTCCAGAATGAGCGGCGCGTCGTAACGATCCATGCCGTGCTGTGCCAGCATCTGGGCCGCCACTTGCTCGTCTTGATCCCAGGGGTAGTAGAGGCCGCCCTTGTGGCCGCCCCAGGCGTTGAAGCCCCAATCCACCCCACGGCACTCGCCGGCCGCGTTGGTGACTATGGTCGGGCCGCTGTCGCGGGCCCAGCAGTCATCGCTGTTCATTTCGACCAGGGTGACGTGGCTGGGCATGATGGCGCGAGCCTGCTCCATAAACTGGGCCGGCACCCCCATAAAGACCGGAGTGGCTTGCCCAATGGCATCCGCCACCTTGGCGAAGGTGGCTTGCGCGAAGCGACCGGCCTCACGCCAGTTGTCCGGGCGAAACGGCCAGATCATCCAGACGGCCTGCTGGTGTGCCCACTCGGCAGGCATGGTGAAGCCGTCGGCGGCCGGCGTGGTGTTCATGGTCTTGATGCTCATCGCAAGGCTCCTTGCATGGATTGAGACCCCGCTGGCGTGAAAACGCGGCGCGGGGATCCTGGAAAATAACAGTGGTCGCAGTGTAAGAAGTTGCGCTCACATCCATCAAATGAATAGGATGGATTGTCCCATAAGCCTGGCAAATAATCTTGATGAAACTGCACCAGCTCGACCTCAACCTGCTGCTCGCCTTTGACGCCCTGATGGCGCAGGGCAGCGTCACCCGCGCCGCCGAAACCCTCTTTATCAGCCAGCCCGCCATGAGCCATGCGCTCAATCGCCTGCGCACCTTCTTTGGCGATCCGCTCTTGGTGCGCACCCCGCAAGGGATGCTGCCAACCCCGCGCGCCCAGCGGCTGCATCTTGGTGTACAGCAGGCGCTGCGACTGCTGGAGCAGCAGCTCAGCGACGAGGAGGTGTTCGAGCCGAGCCAGTCGAAGCGCCGCTTCGTGCTCTGCACCACGGATTACGTGGAGTGCGTGCTGATCCCACCGCTTATCCAGCGCCTCAAACGGCTGGCGCCCGGAGTCACCATCGAGATCCGCATCCTGCGCGACACCCTGCCCGAAGCCGAGCTGGCGAGCGGCGAGATAGACCTGGTTCTGGGCTTTGACGAATACATGCAGGTGCCGGGGTACCTGGGCAAGGAGACCTGGCTCACCGAGCCGCTGGCCGGGCTGGTGCGCGCCGATCTGCCGATGGCCGCCCCGGCGCTCGCAGAGAGTGGGGATGACCCCGCTCGGCCAGTCGAGCGCATCAGCTTGGCGCAGCTGATCGAAATGCCCCACGTGTTCCACTCGCCCCTCGGCACCTCGGAGGCTAGCCTGGATCGCTATCTGAAGACGCTGGGGTTCAGCCGCACTATCTCGGTCAACAGCCAGAGCTATATGTCTGCCGCCGCCATCGTCAGCCAGAGCGATCACCTGCTGGTGCTGCCCAGCATGGTGGCCGAGCTGCTCGCCAGCCACTGGCCGCTGAAAAGCCTGCCGCTGCCCGAAGACGTGCCGGATTATCACCTCAACTGCGTCTGGCACCCGGTACATGCGCAGCAGCCGGCGTTGATCTGGTTGAAGGCGCTAATGAAGGAGTTGGTGAATCCGGAGTAACCCGGCTGGGTGTGCCCTCCCCCTCATCCCCAACCCTTCTCCCGCGAGGGGAGAAGGGAGCTTGTTCCGTGCCACTGGCGACATGGCTGACAGCCTGCCTATTTGCCTGCCTGCCGGGGTGAAGCATATCCATCCCACCAGCACATCGACTTATCGACTCATCAGTTCATCAGTTCATCCGTTCATCAGTTCATCAGTTCATCAGTTCATCAGTTCATCAGTTCATCAGTTCATCAGTTCATCAGTTCATCAGTTCATCAGTTCATCAGTTCATCAGTTCATCAGTTCATCAGTTCATCAGTTCATCAGTTCATCAGTTCATTGTCACAAAACTCCACTCAAGCCCGAGATGAGCGACAAGATGACAAATGTCACTCGATCTGTCCCCTCTCCCTCTGGGAGAGGGCCAGGGTGAGGGGACGCCACCCACTCAGTCACCAGACAGGAGAATGGCTATATCTAATAGGGTCAAATAGCTCTGGATAGGCACCATGAGAACCCATCCATTTGCCAAACGAATGAGGCGAGAAGCCACCCTTGCCGAACAGAAGCTGTGGCTGCAATTGCGCGACCGCCGTCTGGCTGGGGTGAAATTCCGTCGCCAGATGCCCATCGGGCCCTACATTGTCGATTTCATCTCTCTTGAGCAGAGGCTGATCATCGAGGTCGATGGATCGCAGCACAACGAACCGGCCGGGCGGCAATATGATGGCGCAAGAACGGCCTACCTCAATCAGCAGGGCTTTCGGGTGATCAGGGTGTGGAATAACGATGTGTTGAGTCGGATGGAGGCCGTACTGGAACTTCTTTTGCTCTCATTGCGCTGAGCAGAGACTGCCCCTCATCCCCAACCCTTCTCCCGCGAGGGGAGAAGGGAGCAAACAACCTGGCTGCGTGTGACATCCCCATAAACAACCATGGCTCCCGCGGGAGCCATGGTTGTTTATGGACGAGGCATTACGCCCGCAGGGCCGTCATCAGCTGGGTGACCACGCCGCCCAGCAGGACGGGGTCGGGGCGGCACTGGGCGAAGGTGACCAGGCCCTGGATGTTGATGAGCAGGAAGGCGGTCAGGGTCGGAATGTCGCGCCCGGCCGCCAGCTCGCCGCGCTCGAGGGCCAGGCTCAGTACCGCGGCCAGATCTGCATCCAGCTCGCCATAGATGGCCTTGAGCTTCAGGTGCAGCTCCTCGTCCTGCTCCGCCAGCTCCATCAGGGTGCGGGTCACCAGACAGGTGCCGCAGAGGGCGTCGTTCACCACCTGCTCGAGGTAGGCCTGCACCCCCGCCAACGGGCTCGCGGCGGCGAAGAAGCTGCGCCGCAGGGCGCTCTTCTCCTGCACATAGTGGTCGACCGCCGCCAGCAGCAAGCCGCGCTTGTTGCCAAACGCCGCGTAGAGGCTGCCCGGATGCAACCCGGTCGCCGCCACCAGCTCCTGCATGGTGGTCTTGGCGTAACCCTTGGCCCGAAATGCCTCCATGGCATTTCGCAAGACGTCGTCCCGGTTGAACTCGGCGCTGCGCATGGTTTCTCCGTTGAAAAGCGGATTCACCGGCCCGGGGCCGGTGAGGGGAAATAAGAGGGCGGCAAGTTTACCCCAGCGGGACCGCAACACCAACCCATGTTGAATGCTCGTTCAAAAAAGACTTGCACACAAAACAAAAAACGTCTTGAATGCACGTTCAAGAACCACTCCCTCAGGACAGACGAGCATGAATACCCTGTTTCAGCCCTATCGCCTCAACGACACCCTCACCCTCGCCAACCGTTTCATGATGGCGCCCCTCACCCGCTGCATGGCGGGCCCGGGTCTGGTACCGACCGAGCAGATGGCCGCCTATTACGCCCGTCGCGCCGACATCGGTCTCATCATCTCCGAAGCCACCATCATCCGGCCGGATGGTCAGGGCTACCCCAATACTCCGGGGCTCTACAGCGCCGAGCAGATCGCCGGCTGGAAGAAAGTAACCGGCGCCGTGCATGCCAAGGGCGGCAAGATCTTCGCCCAGCTGTGGCACGTGGGTCGTCTCTCCCACCCTTTCTTCCACCACGCCGAAGTGCTGGCCCCCTCTGCCGTCGTCCATGAGGGCACGGTGCCGCGCATGCGCGAGCTGGTCTATCAGGTGCCGCGCGCCCTGACCGAGAGCGAAATCGCCCAGCTGGTCAAGGATTACGCCCAGGCCGCCGCCAATGCCATCGAAGCGGGCTTTGACGGGGTGGAGATCCACGGTGCCAACGGCTACCTCATCGATCAGTTTCTGCACCACGCCAGCAACCTGCGCACCGACAACTACGGCGGCAGCCCCGAGAACATGAGCCGCTTCGCGCTGGAGGTGGTGGATGCCATCAATGCCCGCATCGGCGCGGATCGGGTGGGCCTGCGCCTCTCCCCCGGCGCCTATGTGCACCTCGAAGGGGATGCCCGGGATCGCGCCGTGTTCGACCACCTGCTGGCCGAGCTGAACCAGCGCAACCTGGCCTATGTGCACCTCGGCATCTTCGATGACAGCCTCACCTTCGACTACCTGGACGGTCGCGCCTCCGACTACCTGCGCGCCCGCTACGACGGTCATCTGGTGGGGGTGGGCAACTACAGCGCCGAGACCGCTGCCGAGGCCATCAAGGCCGACCGCTTCGACCTGGTCGCCATCGGTCGCCCGCTCATCGCCAACCCGGACTACCTCGCCAAGGTGAAACAGGGCGATGCCTTGGTGCCCTATGCCGACACCATGCTGGCCGAGCTGGTCTAACGCTCACCGGCAGCTTGCCTGACCAAGGATGGGATCCGCGCCCTCGCGCGGGTTTCCAATGTTTGGGCCCCTCTCGGGCCCTTTTTGTGCCCGCTCGTCATGCCCGCCGGTTTCGTGATCCCTCGCCGACCCAATAAAAGTTGCTAGTAACAACTAGTTGGCTATATTGGTTGTTGATGACAACCAAATAGGAAGCCCTGATATGGATCCCCGCCCCCTGCGCGCCCTGTCGCGCGATCTGGTTCGCGAACTCGGCATGCTCTCCCAGCAGTGCGGCGAACTGGCGCTCAGCCCGCTCGAAGCCCATCTGCTGATCGAGCTGGAGAGCGGCCCCGCCACCAATCAGCAACTGGCGGAGCGCCTTCGCATCGACAAGTCCAACGCCAGCCGCCCGCTGGCCCGCCTGGCCGAGCGCGAGCTCATCAGCTGGCACCCCCATCCGTCCGATGGCCGCAGCAAGGAGGCGCGCCTCACCATCGCCGGCCAGGCCCAGCTGCTGGATCTACACCAGGAGATGGACAGCGCCATGGAGGAGACCCTGGCCCAGCTCACCCTCGCCGAGCGCGAGCAGCTGTGGGAAGGCCTGCGCCTCTATCGCAGCGCCCTCTCCCGCGCCCGTCGCCAGCAGGGCTATCGCATTCGCCCCATCACCCCGGCCGATAACCCTGCCATCGCCGCCGTGGTGCGCGCCGTCTCCGCCGAATACGGCCTCACCGCCGACAAGGGCTACGGCGTAGCGGATCCCAATCTCGACTTTCTTCATGAAACCTACCTGGGTGAGCGCAGCCGCTACTGGGTGATCGAGGGACCCGATGGCACCATTCTGGGCGGCGGCGGCATAGCGCCGCTGGCGGGGGAAGAGGGGCAAGTGTGCGAGCTGCAGAAGATGTACTTCATGCCCTCCCTGCGCGGGCTGGGACTGGGGCGACGGCTGGTGCTGCAGGCGCTGGACGAGGCGCGCGCGCTCGGCTATCGGCGCTGCTACCTGGAGACCACCGCCGTGCTGCGCGAGGCCACCGCACTCTACGAATCCCTGGGCTTCGAGCACCTGCCGGGCCCGCTCGGCAGCACCGGCCACGATGCCTGCGAGATCTGCATGGTGCTGGCGCTCGCCGCCAACAAGGCCCTGCCAGTGGCGTGAGGCATAAAGACCGGATGAACAGGGGCGGCCCTGGTGCCGCCCTTTTGTTTGCCTGTCGTTCAGAGCCAGGCGGCGGGTGGCGCGAAGGGGCATGAGGAGCGAGGCCTGACGTCAGCCGGTATCAATGAACGGCGTTTGTGATCAGGCCAGGGCAGACAGGGGCGCTGGGCGCCTGTCAGGTGGGAAAGTAGAACCAGGCCGTCTTGATAAGGCCGGCCTCCACCTCGAACACCGCCATACTTTCGATGGGCTCGGGGGAAAGGCCATAGATCAACTCGTGATCGAACACCTTGTTGCCGATGACGGTGCGCGCCAGCAGCTCGGCCCGCAGGGCCGGGTTGTTGAAACGATGTTCGGCATAGAAGGCGCTGAGCGCCTCCTTGCCCACTGTGCTCGGGCTCTCCGTCGGCATCCGGTACCCCTTGAACGCATCGGAGAAGCAGGCCAGGAAGGCCTCGAGATCATGGGCGTTGTAAGCGTTAAATTGTGCCTCGACGGGCAGTTCGACCGACATGCATCACTCCCTGAATCATGTGTGAGCCTCCTTTATAGGGGGCATTGCTCCCCTTGTCGACCGGTGACGGCGGCGCTCCCCCCAACCACGCCCTGTTCGCCATGCAAAAAGAGACCCCGCCGAAGCGGGGTCTCTTTTTATCTTGTCTGCCTGTCGGCAAGCCCTTGTCAGTGCTCGCGGGTCTGGCGGAAGTGAACGTCGGCGTGACGCTCCTGGGCCAGGCGCAGGTTGACCATGGTCGGCGCGATGTAGGTGAGGTTGTCACCGCCATCCAGCGCCAGGTTGACCTCGTTCTTGCGCTTGAACTCCTCGAACTTCTTGACGTCGGTCCCTTCCACCCAGCGGGCAGTGGCGACGTTGACCGCCTCGTAGATGGCCTCGACGTTGTACTCGCTCTTGAGGCGCGAGACCACCACGTCGAACTGCAGCACACCGACCGCACCCACGATGAGATCGTTGCTGATGAGCGGACGGAACACCTGTACCGCCCCCTCTTCGGAGAGCTGCACCAGCCCCTTGAGCAGCTGCTTCTGCTTGAGCGGGTCGCGCAGGCGGATGCGGCGGAACAGTTCCGGCGCGAAGTTCGGGATGCCGGTGAACTTGAGATCCTCACCCTGGGTGAAGGTGTCACCGATCTGGATGGTGCCGTGGTTGTGCAGGCCGATGATGTCGCCGGCGCACGCCTCGACCGCCTGTTCGCGATCACCGGCCATGAAGGTCACGGCGTCGGAGATGTTCACGTCCTTGCCGATGCGCACATGGCGCATCTTCATGCCCTTGGAGTAGGTGCCGGAGACGATGCGCATAAAGGCGATACGGTCGCGGTGCTTCGGATCCATGTTCGCCTGGATCTTGAACACGAAGCCGGAGAACTTCTCCTCGGTCGCCACCACTTCACGGCTCTCGGCCTTGCGCGGCATGGGGGCCGGCGCCCAGTCAGTGAGGCCGTCCAGCATGTGGTCGACACCGAAGTTGCCGAGCGCGGTACCGAAGAAGACCGGGGTCATCTCGCCGGCGATGAAGGCGTCGTGATCGAACTCGGGGGAGGCGCCCTGCACCAGCTCCAGTTCACCGCGCAGCTGGGCCGCCAGATCGTCGCCGATGGCCGCGTCCAGCTCGGGGTTGTTCAACCCCTTGACCACCCGCTTCTCCTGGATGGTGTGGCCCTGACCACTCTGATACAGATAGGTCTCGTCCTTGTAGAGGTGATAGACACCCTTGAAGGATTTGCCGCAGCCGATGGGCCAGGTGATGGGGGCGCACATGATGTTGAGCTCGCGCTCCACCTCGTCCATCACCTCCATGGGATCGCGCACTTCGCGGTCCAGCTTGTTCATGAAGGTGAGGATGGGGGTGTCGCGCAGCCGGGTCACTTCCATCAGCTTGCGGGTCCGGTCTTCAACACCCTTGGCGGCGTCGATGACCATCAGGCAGCAGTCGACCGCCGTCAGGGTACGGTAGGTATCTTCGGAGAAGTCCTCGTGACCCGGGGTATCGAGCAGGTTGACCAGACAATCGGCATAGGGGAACTGCATCACCGAGGTAGTGATGGAGATACCACGCTGCTTCTCCATCTCCATCCAGTCGGATTTGGCGTGCTGGCCTGAGCCACGGCCCTTGACGGTACCGGCGCGCTGAATGGCCTGTCCGAACAGCAGGACCTTTTCGGTGATGGTGGTTTTACCCGCATCCGGGTGCGAGATGATAGCAAAGGTCCTTCGCTTATTGATTTCATTGAGAAAATCTTGGTTTGCCATGTATAAATTCTTTTAGTTTGTACACGGATTTGTACACACTTTTGGAAGTACTCTCTTTTCAGTTCTTCGCTTGTCAAATCCGTCGTGTTAATCGTAATTGGCCGCCATTTTCGCTGATCTTGACTTTATAAACAATCAATGGTTATCTAATCGGTTACCATTTACTCTCAGCGTGCGCCAATGCTCAGTTGTAGCTGTTTGCAATCGTTGCTTCTTCAGCTCATGAACAACTGTGGCTAAACCACAAATTCCTTCGCTACCAGAAATCGATGATAGCTTGTCGTACTACACCGATGATGGTGCAGTTGCCGTTGATCGGTATTGCCGGGTATTGCGGGTTCAAAGGTTTTAGATACTTCTGTTCACCATCAATAACCAACTGCTTAAAGGTTGCTTCTTTCGAATCATCCAAACGCGCAACAACCAATGAACCTGAAGAGTAAGGTAACTCAGGATCAACAACGATCACTGCCCCCTCAGGTATGGATTTTTTTCCGCTTGGATTTTCCATACTGTCGCCTTTTACGCGAAGTGCGAAACAACCCTCATGTGCTTTCCCAGTGACTTCACGCCACTCCTCAGCATCTTCATGGGCAAATCCCTCCGCTATTTCAGTCCAATCACCGGCCTGAACCCAGTTAATGAGAGGAATTCTTCCCTTAATATCAGGCCCGACTTCTACATTACCGACCCCCAAGCCAATCTCGCCATCACCTGTGGCGAGCCAATGAGCATTCACGCGAAGCGCCTCCGCGATCTGCATGGTGTAACGAGACCTAGCCGATTTACCAGAGCAAATCTGGCTGATCGACTGCTGTTTGATACCAATGCGACGAGCCAACTCAGACTGAGTCACCCCAGTAAGCTGCAAGGCATGGTTTAGTCGTTCGGATAAAGTTTTCATAAGCCCGTATTCTACAAATAAAACTGTAGCCTTTCAACAATTTTAACTGTTGACTTATCTACAGTTTAAACTGTAACATTCAATCTTGTAACAGTTATTATTGTAACAGGAGACGGTATGGAAGTGTTCAACACGACACAAAAACATCTCCGCCGTGCCATTGACTTGGTAGGCGGGCAATCAGCATTAGCACGAGCCATCAACTCAAAACAGCAAAACGTCTGGTTTTGGTTGAATAAATCAGGGCGTGTTCCCGCTGAATTCGTTTTACCCATCGAACAAGCTACGCAAGGACAGGTAACCCGATCTCAGTTAAGACCGGACATCTATCCCGAATGCCCAAGCGAGCTGAAAGCCAGTAACCAGTAGGATTAAGGGCAAATAATGGTGAGCATTTTACGTAAACACAAAAGCGAGTTCCTCCATGCGTGATTATGGCAAGGTCTATACCCGCTTTTGGCTAAAGCAAAACGTTTCCTGATTACCCATGACCCTCAGCCAGCTTCAAGAGCCGATATGGCATCGGAGGGCTTGCCACGACTGCATGCCCCAATTCAACCAACATGCTTTTGAGGTCAAAACGATGATTAAACCGGAAGCAGTATTCAGCAAGATGTCTCGGTAAATGCTTCGCTCCGAGCGTATGGCAACTGCCCCGCAGCGAGTTCTTCACATTCCCTATCATCGTGTTTACCCAGTTGAATGCCGGATGATCCAGCAAGTCAAGGTTGCCCCCGGTGACAACACCCAGGTGCTCACAATTGGCCTCCTTCACCGCCCTGAAACAGGCCAATCCATCGGATATCACCGCGCTACCACTGGC
>NZ_NEVB01000035.1:0-23117 GCF_002259925.1 Aeromonas sp. A35_P
CAGGTATCCCTATACCTTGAACTGCCCCACCAGTTGCTGCTGCTTGTCGGCCAGCGCCGACAGCTCGCGACCAGTTTCGGCGGAGCTGGCCGCCTCGGCCCGGATGGTGTGGCTCACATCGCGAATGTTGCTGACGTTGCGATTGATCTCGTCCGCCACCCCGCTCTGCTCCTGCGCCGCCCTCGCGATCTGCTCGTTCATCTGATGAATGGTGCCGACCGCGTGGATGATCTGCTCCAGCACGCTGACCGACAGATCCACCTTGGTCAGCGTCAGATCCGCCTGACCGTGGCCGGTCATGATCGCCTTCACCACCGCCTCGGTGCCGGATTGCAGCTGGCCGATGAGGGTCTGGATCTCGACGATGGCGTTTTGGGTGCGGCCCGCCAGATTGCGCACCTCATCCGCCACCACCGCAAAACCGCGCCCCTGCTCGCCGGCCCGCGCCGCCTCGATGGCGGCGTTGAGCGCCAGCAGGTTGGTCTGCTCGGCGATCCCCTGGATCACTACCAGGATGTCGTTGATGTTCTCGCTGTTGGCCGACAGCCGCTCCACCACCGGCTTGGCATCGCTGATGACCGCCATCAGCTTGCGCATCGCCTCCTGGGTGTCGGCCACCACGTACTTGCCCTCCTGCGCCGCCGTGTCGGCCTGGTTGGCCGCGGCCACCGCCGAGTTGGCGTTGCTGGCCACCTGCAGGGCAGTGGCGCTCAGCTCTTCGAACGCAGTCGCCACCAGGTCCACTTCCTGATACTGGGCCTGCATGCCGGCACTGGTGCGCTCGGCGACGCTGGCCGCCTGTTCGGCGCTGGCACGAGTGCCGGCAACGGTATCGATGACCTGGCTGATAGTGCTCTGCAGCTTGTTCAAGAAGCTGTTGAACCACTTGGCCAGCTCGCCTATCTCGTCGTCACGACGCAGCTCGATGCGCTGGGTGAGATCCCCCTCGCCGCTGGCAATGTCCTTGAGTCGCGCCACCACGGCGCGGATGGGGGCCACTATCTGGTGGGCCATCAGCCAGATGCAGAGCAGCGCCACCGCCGAGATGAGGCCGCCGATGAGCAGCTGGGTCATCACGCTGCGGCTGGCCTGGCCGGAGAGATCGTCCTGCAGCTGGAGGGCCGAGGCGAGCACCACGCTGCGCGGCAGCTCGATGTAGATGCCCCATTTCTGTTCGGTACCGCGCATCTTGACCGGCACGAAGGTTTGCAGCAGGTTGCCGTCCGGACTCCAGCGACTGGCCACCTGCCCCTGCCCCAGCCAGCCCTGCAAGGCAGCCGTCAGGGTCTGATACTGCTGACCGAGCGGACTGCCCAGGGTGACGTCAAAGCCGTCCACCCCGGCGACACGGCCCTGACTGCTCACCAGCAGCACCTTGCCCTGCCCCTCATAGAGCTCCTGATCCATCTCCTTGACCAGACTCTGCAGCGCGGTCAACGAGATATCGACCCCGACCATGCCGAGCAGCTTGTCTTGCTCCAGCAGAGGCACGGTCACCGAGGTCATCAATACCTTTTGCGACCCCACATCGTCCAGATAAGGCTCCAGCAGGCAGAGAGCCTTGCTGCGAATGCTGCAGCGATACCACTCGTTCTCCACCCCGCCGGCCGCGGTCGGGCTCTCGTCCGCCAGCACGGATTCGTCCTGCACTTCGGGTTCAATCTTGCCGTCGACCCGCGCCCAGTAGGTGGAGAAACGCCCCTGATCGTTGGAGCCCAGCGCGCTGGAGCCGTGGTAGTTGCTGTCTTCACCGTCGAGCTGGTCCGGCTCGAACACCGCATAGACGCCGAGCAGGTGATCGGAGGAGGCTGCCGCGTCGTGCAACTGCTGGTTGACGGCGGTACGCAGTGATTCGGAGGAGCCGAAATTGTCGGCCGCGTTCTTGCGCTGGAACAGGATCCCCTGGCCCAGCAGGGTTGCCCGGAAGTAGGCCTCGTCCAGATAACTGGTCACCTTGGCCGCCTGCTCCGAGCCCATCGCCTTCATCCAGTTTTCGGCCGCACTCTGGGCTTCCGCCGTGGTAGAAGTCAGCACCTGATCCTGCATGTTGGCAGCACTGAAGAGAGAAGAGGCCACCAGGGCACCGGCACTGGCCAACAAACAACAACCGGCGATCAGGGTGATCCGCCCCTGAACAGAAAGAGAACTCATGCCACCATTTCCTAGCTTCATACTGATGTGATCAGTGTATCGGTTTTAGAAACAAAAACTTAACCTTATCACGCTAAATCCAGGGCAAGTTGGTTCACTTCGCCGGCCGCGGGCAGGCCGACCACCAATCCCAGTAGCCGAATGGGTTTGCCCTGTGCCCGCAGCAAACCTTCGTGCAACAGATCGTGAAACCGCTCCGGCTGGTAACCCCCGCGCCGGTAGACGGTGGTCTGCTGGAAATCGGCAAACTTGAGCTTGATCCCCTGCCCCATCAGCTGCTCCTTGCCGTGGCTGGCCGAAAATCGCTGCTCCAGCTCGGGAATGAGCCTGCTCAGCACCTGCCAGCAAGCGGCCTCATCCAGCACGTCGCTGGCCAGCGTGGTCTCCCCCCCTATGGTCTTGCGCACCCGCTGGGCCTGCACCGGCTGCTCGTCGTGGCCCCAGATCCGCCCGGCCAGCATCTCCCCGAGCTTGCCGAACCGGGCTATCAGCTCCTCGTTGCCGAGCTGGCGGGCATCCTCGCAGGAGTAAAGGCCGAGCGACTCCAGCCGATCCGCGGTCTTGCGACCGATGCCAGGCAGCTTGCCGAGGGGCAGCTGGCGCACGAACTCATCCACCTCCTGCGGGCGGATCACGAACAGGCCGTCCGGCTTGCGCTGCTCGGAAGCGAGCTTGGCCAGAAACTTGTTCGGCGCCACCCCGGCCGAGGCGGTCAGCCCCAGTTCGGCGTTGATCGCAACGCGGATCTCGCGGGCCATCAGGGTGGCACTGCCGCCACAGCAGGGGCTCATCGTCACGTCGAGATAGGCCTCGTCGAGGGAGAGCGGCTCTACCTGCTCGGTGTAGCGCAGAAAGATGGCCCGCAGCTGGCGGGAGACCTCCTTGTAAACCGCCATCCGGCCGGGAATGAGCACCAGCGGCGGGCAGAGCTTGCGTGCCAGGGCGCTCGGCATGGCGGAGCGCACCCCGAAGCGGCGCGCCACATAGTTGCAGGTCGAGATGACACCGCGCCTGTCCGCCGAGCCGCCGATGGCCAGCGGTACCTCCCGCAGGGCCGGGTTGTCCCGCATCTCTACCGCGGCATAGAAGCAGTCCATGTCGATGTGAATGATCTTGCGCATACCACTGTACGAATAAACAGGTGACCTGCCTATGCTAACCCAGCCCTGCCATTTCTGCCATCGGCATGCAATGACCGGCAGATATAGACTCTTAAGGCACCATTTATAACCCATTGCAAAGGAGGATGAGATGAAGGGAGTCTGGAGTGGATGGGCCCTGGGGCTCTGCCTGCTGCTGCCGCAGCAGAGCAACGGCAAGGACAATCCGACCGCCGAGTGCAGCTGGTTGCACGAGCGCATCGAGGCGCTGGAGAAGGCCATCAAACAGGGGGACGAGCTGGGTACGCAGGAGGAGCTGGCACGGTGGCGGGCCGAATTCAACAAGAAGGAGTGCCAGCGCTACGACTACTGAGCGCTCGCCATAAAAAAACGGGCCGACCCAAGGGTCAGCCCGTTTTGCTTTCGACATGGGTGCTAGTGCCCCCTGCCCGCTCAGATGATCCGGTTCTCGGCCAGCATCTTGCGACGGGCCTCTTCCTTGGCCATCTTCTTCTTGCGGTTGTCGCAGGGTTCCGGGCAATCACACTCTTTTTCGATACCTATGCTGCCAAGTCCGCCACAGGAGCCGGAGATGGTCTTCTTCTGGAAGATGTAGCCGATGGCCATGGCCACCACCACCACCAGAAACACCCCGAAGGTGATCAAAAAAATCTGCATGTTACCACCCCTTATTTTCTAACCAGATACTGTTTGAAGGCATCGGAGTAAGACTCCTCAAAACCCTCATCCGTCTTGGTGATCACGAAAATGGCCAGCCCCCGCTCCTTGGCGTAGGCCAGGCTCTTCTCGGGTCCGAGCACCATGAACACGGTCGCCAGCCCGTCTGCGGTCATGCAGGAGGGGTGGATCACGGTCACCGACACCATCCGGTGCTGAATAGGCTTGCCGGTCATGGGATCGATGGTGTGAGAGAAGCGCTTGCCGTCCAGCTCGTAATAGTTGCGGTACTCGCCCGAGGTAGCCACCCCGTTGTCACCCGCCACTATCACCTCCTGCACCGAGCCGGCGTTGACAGTCGGCTTCTCGATGGCGACGCGCCAGGGGTGACCCTTGCCGTTGACGCCATTAATCCGCAATTCGCCGCCGATCTCCACCAGATAGTTGCGCGAGCCCAGGGACTCCAGATACTCGGCCACCTTGTCGACACCAAAGCCCTTGGCGATGGCGGAAAGATCCACGTAGAGATCCGGGATGTCTTTTTGCAGGGTATCGGCATCGACGGAGGTGATCACGTGCAGATTGCCGAGCCCGGTCTTCTGGCGGGTCTGGGTGATCAGCTCGTCAGACGGCGTCTTGGTCGGGCGCGCGTCGGGCCCGAAGCCCCACAGATTGACCAAGGGGCCGACGGTGACGTCCAGCGCCCCGCGGCTCTCACGGCCAATGTGAATGGCCTCGGTTACCACCCGCGCGGTATCGCGGGAGACCACCACGGGCGTCGAGCTGCGGTGCTGGTTGAAGCGCGACAGCTCGGAGTCCGGCCGGTAGGTCGACATCTGATCGTTCACCCGCTCCAGCAGTACATCGACCTCGGCCTGGAACTTGGCGGGATCGGTGATGACGTTGTCCGCCACCTTGATGGAGTAGTAGGTACCCATGGTGCTGCCGGTGATGTGAATTTCCGGCTTCGATTGGACCGTTTGTTCCTGACCGCACCCAGTCAAGAAAAAGGCTAGCCCGAAGGCTAGCCAGGTCTTTACAACACTGTGCATTGATTAACCACCAAAGTCATCCAGCAGGATGTTCTCGTCTTCAACGCCAAGGTTTTTCAGCATGTTGATGACGGCAGCGTTCATCACGGGAGGACCGCACATGTAGAACTCGCAATCTTCCGGCGCCTCGTGGTTCTTGAGATAGTTCTCGAACAGCACGTTGTGGATGAAGCCGGTGTAGCCGTCCCAGTTGTCTTCCGGTTGCGGATCAGACAAGGCCACGTGCCACTGGAAGTTGTCGTTCTCGGCCTGCAGCATGTCGAAGTCTTCGACATAGAACATCTCGCGCTTGGAACGGGCACCGTACCAGAAGCTCATCTTGCGCTTGGTCTTCAGACGGCGCAGCTGATCGAAGATGTGGGAACGCATCGGCGCCATACCGGCACCACCACCGATGAACACCATTTCCGCGTCGGTGTCCTTGGCGAAGAACTCGCCGAACGGACCGGAGATGGTCACCTTGTCGCCCGCCTTCAGGCTGAAGATGTAGGAGGACATCTGGCCGGGAGGGGCAGTCCAGTTGCTGGGCGGCGGGGTCGCAATCCGCACGTTCAGCATGATGATGCCGAACTCTTCCGGATAGTTGGCCATGGAGTAGGCACGGATGATCGGCTCGTTGACCTTGGACTCCAGCTCGAAGATCTTGAAGCGATCCCAGTCACCGCGATATTCGGTAGGAATATCGAAGTTCTTGTACTGCACGTGGTGGGCAGGCGCTTCGATCTGGATATAACCACCGGCGCGGAACGGCACGCTCTCGCCATCGGGGATCTGCAGCTTGAGCTCCTTGATGAAGGTGGCCTTGTTGTCATTGGATATGACGGTACATTCCCACTTCTTCACGCCGAAGATCTCTTCCGGCAGCTCGATGTCCATGTCGGAACGGACGGTGACCTGACAGGCCAGACGCTCGCCATGACGGGCTTCGCCCTTGCTGATGTGATCCAGCTCGGTCGGCAGGATGTCGCCGCCGCCGGATTTCACCCGTACCTTGCACTGACCACAGGAGCCACCGCCGCCGCAGGCGGAGGAGACGAAGATACCGCTGCCGGCCAGCACGCCGAGCAGCTTGCCACCCGCCGGGCTGGTCACAGCCTTGGCCGGGTCGCCGTTGATGCTGATTGTCACGTCACCGGCGGTCACCAGCTTGGATTTGGCGAACAGAATGACTGCCACCAAGGCCAGCAGGATCACGGTGAACATGACCACACCCAGAATAATTTCCATCTATATTTCCTTTCCGATTACAGGGAAATACCAGAGAAGGACATGAAGCCCAGCGCCATCAGACCCGCGGTGATGAAGGTGATGCCGAGGCCGCGCAGGCCTTCCGGAACATCGGAGTACTTCATCTTCTCGCGGATCCCCGCCATCGCCACGATGGCAAGCATCCAGCCGGCTCCAGAACCCACTCCATACACCACGGACTCAACGAAGTTGTAGTCACGCTGCACCATGAAGGAGACGCCACCGAAGATGGCGCAGTTCACTGTGATGAGTGGCAGGAAGATACCGAGCGCGTTGTAGAGGGCCGGGAAGTACTTGTCCAGCGCCATCTCCAGGATCTGCACCAGGGCCGCGATCACCCCGATGAAGGTGATGAAGCTCAGGAAGCTGAGATCCAGACCGGACACCAGGGCACCGTCTTTGAGCACGTAGTTGTAGATCAGGTTGTTGGCCGGCACGGCCACGGTCTGAACCACGATAACGGCGACACCCAGGCCCATGGCGGTCTTGACCTTCTTGGACACCGCCAGGAAGGTACACATCCCCAGGAAGAAGGAGAGCGCCAGGTTCTCGATGAAGATCGAGCGAATCAACAGACTGATATAGTGTTCCATATCTTAATCCTTCGCCTCCACCTGCTTGGGATCCTTGGTGCGTACGCCCCAGATGATCAGACCAATGATGAAGAACGCACTCGGCGGCAGCAGCAGCAGGCCGTTCGGCACATACCAGCCACCATTGTTCACCAGCGGCAGCAGTTCGATGCCGAACCAGGTGCCGGAGCCCAGGATTTCACGCACGGTGGCCACGGTCAGCAGCACGGCGCCATAACCCAGACCGTTGCCGATACCATCCAGGAAGGAGGGCAGCGGGGCACTCTTCATGGCGTAGGCTTCGGCACGGCCCATCACGATACAGTTGGTGATGATGAGGCCGACGAACACCGACAGCTGCTTGGAGATGTCGTAGGCATACGCCTTGAGCACCTGGTCAACCACGATAACCAGCGAGGCAATCACCGCCATCTGGGCGATGATCCGCACGCTGTTCGGGATCTGGTTGCGGATCAGGGAGATGAACAGGTTGGAGAAGGCGGTGACCGCGGTAACGGCCAGCGTCATCACGAACGCAGTCTTCATCTGGCTGGTAACGGCCAGCGCGGAACAGACACCCAGCACCTGCAGTGCGATGGGGTTGTTGCCGAGCACAGGCGTCAACAGCAACTTTTTCATTTCGCTCTTGTCAGCCATTGTTGATTTCTCCTGCACGAACCTTGGCCAGGAAAGGACCGAAGCCCTTGGGACCCATCCAGAAGTCAAAGGTATGCTGAACGCCGTTACCGGTCAGGGTTGCGCCGGACAGGCCGTCGATCTCATGCTCGGAACCAGCCGGAGCATGACCCTTGATCACCCGCAGCGCAGGCTGACCGTTCTGGTCGAACAGCTTCTTGCCGACGAACAGCTCGCGCCAGGCCGGATTTTCGACTTCGCCACCCAGACCCGGGGTTTCACCGTGGTCGTAGTAGGTGATGCCCTTGATGGTCTGGCCATCGGCCGCGACCGCTACGAACGCATACATGGTAGACCACAGACCCTGGCCGTAGATCGGCAGAATGATGTTGTCGACCTTGCCTTCGGCATCTTTGGCGAAGAACACCGGGACCAGCTTGGAGATCTGACGCAGACCGGCCTTGTCGTCGGCCGGAGCCAGGCGAATGTTCTGGGCAGGATCCTTGGCGGCGACCTTGGTGTCGAAGTTGTCGGCATCGCCGTCAACGAATTCACCGGTGGCCAGATCCACCAGACGCGCTTCAATCTTGTCGCCATACAGCTTGGCCAGGTCACGCTTGGCCACTGCGCTGATGTCGACGCCGGCGACGGACAGGATGTTGCTTTGCTTGTCCAGCGCCTTGTTTTCCAGCTGGGCCGGACGCAGACCCACGGCGGCCACGGAGACCACGATGGAGCAGACCAGACACAGACCGGTCACTACGGCAAGCGTGCCGGTAGTAGAGTCTTTATTAAACGCCACGAGCGATCCTCCGCTTGATGTTCGCCTGTGCCACGAAATGGTCAAACAAGGGGGCAAACAGGTTGGCAAACAGAATGGCCAGCATCATGCCTTCCGGGAAGGCGGGGTTCACGACCCGGATCAGCACCACCATCACGCCGATCAGGGCGCCGTACCACCACTTGCCCTTGTTGGTAAAGGCAGCGGAGACGGGGTCGGTCGCCATGAAGGCCATACCGAAGGCGAAACCACCCAGCACCAGGTGCCAGTGCCACGGCATGTTGAACATGGGGTTGGTGTCGGAACCGATGACGTTGAACAGCAGGGAGGTCGCTACCATGCCGATCATCACGCCGGCGATGATGCGCCAGGAGGCGATGCGCATGTAGACGATCATGGCCGCACCCAGCAGGATCATCAGGGTGGAGACTTCACCGATGGAACCGGGCAGGTTGCCAAGGAATGCGTCCATCCAGCTGATGCTCTGGCCGGTGGCACCGTTGATCAGCGCCATCTGGCCGCCCTGGGCCCACTGGCTCAGCGCGGTTGCGCCCGAGTAGCCGTCGACGGCAACCCAGACCGCATCACCGGAGATTTGACCCGGGTAGGCGAAGAACAGGAAGGCACGACCCGCCAGCGCCGGGTTCAGGAAGTTCTTGCCGGTACCACCGAACACTTCCTTGGCCAGCACCACACCGAAGGTGATACCCAGGGCAGCTTGCCACAGGGGCAGCTCGGGCGGCACGATCAGCGCGAACAGGATGGAGGTCACGAAGAAGCCTTCGTTGATCTCGTGCTTGCGCACCATGGCGAACAGCACTTCCCAGAAACCACCGACGATGAAGACGGTGATGTAGATCGGGAAGAAGTGGGCCGCACCGATCAGCATCTTGCTGCCGACGCCGGCCACCGCCGGATCCAGGGAGGCACCCAGCAGGGTAGCCAGGGCATATTGCCAGCTGCCGGCTCCGGCGGCCGTGCCCAGATGGGCGATGGCGGCGATGGACTGGTTGCCAACGTTGTACATGCCCCAGAACATGGCCGGGAACACGGCCAGCCACACCATGATCATCATCCGCTTCAGATCGATCGCATCACGGACGTGGGCGGCATTGCGGGTCACGGAACCCGGGGTATAAAACAGGGTGTACGCCGCTTCGAACAGGGCATAGTACTTGGCGTACTTGCCACCCGGCTCGAAGTGATGTTCCATATTTTCAAGAAGTTGCTTGAAACTCATCGCTTAACCTTCCAGTTCAATCTTGGTCAGGCACTCACGCAAGATCGGGCCGTACTCGGTCTTGCCGGGGCAGACGAAGGTACAGAGCGCCAGATCTTCCTCATCCAGCTCCAGGCAGCCGAGCGCTTGCGCATTGTCGGTATCGCCGGAGACCAGATCCCGCAGCAGCAGGGTCGGCAGGATGTCGAGCGGCATCACGCGCTCATAGTTGCCGATAGGCACCATGGAGCGGTCACTACCGTTGGTGGTGGTAGTGAAGTTGATGAGCTTGCCCTTCACCAGGTGAGAGAGGGTGGTACGGGTGATGGAGAACTTGCTGGCGCTGGGATTGACCCAACCCAGGAACTCTTTCTCGCGACCTTCACCCAGTACGCTGACCTGATTGTGGTAGCGACCCAGGTAGTCATGGACCCCTTCAGCCTTGGCACCGCTCAGCAGGGAACCGGAAATGACGCGATTCTCGTCCGCACGCAGCTCGTTGTTGGTGAGCTGGCTGATGCAGGCACCCATGCGAGTACGCAGCAGACGCGGCTTGATGACGTTCGGGCCGGCCAGGGCGATCACCTTGTCGGTATGGATCTGACCGGTGGTGAACAGCTTGCCGTAGGCGATCACGTCCTGATAGTTGATGTGCCACTGCACTTTCTTGGCACCGACAGGGTCTAGGAAGTGGATGTGGGTACCGGGCAGGCCGGCAGGGTGCGGACCGACGAACACCTCTTCCTTGACTTGCGCCAGGGAAGCGTGCGGCAGGCTGCCTTCGCCCTTGCAGACATAGACGGAACCATCGGTCAGGCGGGTCAGCACGGCCAGACCGTCGAGGAACGCCTGTGACTGTTCCTTGATGATCAGCTCCGCGTCGGCGGCCAGCGGGTTGGTGTCCATGGCGGTGACGAAGATGGCGCGCGGGGTGGAACCCACGGCTGGCACCTTGCTGAACGGGCGGGTACGCAACGCAGTCCATTGGCCGGACGCGACCAGGATCTCCTGCACCTTGCTGCGTTCGAGCTTAGGCAGCTCGGCAGACGCAAAGTGCTCGAAGGTCACCTGCTCGTCGGACCCATCGATATCGATGACAACGGATTGCAGAATGCGCTTGGCACCACGGTTGATCTCTGAAACCACACCGGTGGCGGGGGCCGTGAATTTAACGCCGGGATTCTTCTTATCTTCGAAGAGCTCCTGACCTTTAATGACGCGATCACCTACTTTGACAAACATAGTAGGACGCATCCCCACGAACTCTTCGCCGAGTGTAGCAACACGGGTGATGGCCGGGCCATCGTAGATTACTTGCTCCGGAGCACCCAGCACGGGGATGTCCAGTCCTCTTTTAATTGTAATCATACTCACTTGCACTACCGTTAAGGGAAGACAGGTTGGTTAGCGCCGAGAAATACATCACGACGAGTTGTTGAATGAGCCCGTTGATGTTGCGGCAAGATGTCGAAGAAACAAACAAATCAGCAACATACAGAGTCATTCAAAAGCGCCTGAGTTTACCACCTATGGCAAGTTTCCTGCCATGCAAAATGGGGAAAATCCCCGCTCTATCACAAAATCATCGCAATTTAATCGCGTCGCTTTTTCTCGTGAAACCTCAGGCGCGGCCTCGAGTTAGCCATCATTACCTCAAAATGGGTAATAATTTTTATGTTCGAAAAAGGATTAGAAATCTTGATGGCGCGGTGGGAGGGCGACGTTCCCCTCATGGGTGAGAAACGTCGCCGAAACAGGTTTTGAAAATGTTAACTAGTCGAAGATTGAGTAATCAATTCGTCAATAGCCTTAAGAGAGCCCATTTTTGCTGACGCAGCTGGGGGTGCTCGGTGCCTGCTCCCGTTGTTGCCACTCCTGCTCGGTATAGGTATGCAGTGCCAGTGCATGAATGGCCCCCGCCAGCTCGTCGGCCAACACCGCATTGACCTGACGATGGCGCCCCAGCAGGCGCTGCCCTTCAAATGCCTGGCTCACCACCACCACCTTGAAGTGGCTCTCCGAGCCCGGCGCCACCCTGTGCATGTAGCTCTCGTTGATCACTTCCAGGTGGCTGGGGGACAAGGCGGCGGCCAGCTTGGCCTCGATCTGTTGTTGCATGGTCACGAGCAAAACTCCCAAAATGGATGTCCGGCCATTGTAGCCAGGGTTGGCCGGATGACGAAATCGGGCGGTGCGGGAAAATCCCGCTTGCAGCCCCGCCGGGCTGGTGAAATTCTCCGCCCCCGCTAGAATAGCGCCACTTTGCGCCCCGCCGGGGCCCGTTACATGACTCAGCTGGACAATTCGCCTATGCAAACCCTTCTCGACACGGCCCACTGTCGCCTGACCCTGTATCGCTATCCACGTCAGCAGCAGGATCCCTTGCAGGCCTGGGATGCCGCCGACGAGTACCTGATCAACACCCTGGCCGAGGAGCCCCTCGAGCGGGATGGCCCCGTCATCATCATGAACGACGGCTTCGGGGCGCTGGCCGCCAGTCTGCACCCTCATGCCCCTGTCTGCGTCACCGACTCCCACATCAGCGAGCGGGCCACCCTGGCCAACCTGGCGGATAACGGCCTGGATCCCGCGGCTATCCGCCTGCAGGATGCGCTGGCGCCCCTGCCCGATGCCCCCGCGCTGGTGGTGATCAAGGTCTCCAAGTATCAGGCGTTGCTGGAGCAGCAACTGCTGGCCCTGCGCGGGGTCGTTACCCCCGCCACCCGCGTCATCGCCGCTGGCAAGGCCAAGGATATCCACACCTCCACCCTGGCGCTGTTTGAGAAATACCTGGGGCCGACCCGCACCTCGCTGGCCTGGAAGAAGGCGCGCCTCATTCACTGCACTCCGGCCGCAGCGCCCGCCGAGCGCCCCGCGCTGGCCAACCCCTTCCCCACGGTCTGGCCGCTGGAGGGCACCGACATGCTCATCCACAACCACGCCAACGTGTTCTCGCGCACCAGCCTGGATATCGGTGCCCGCTTCATGCTGGACAATCTGCCCATCCACAGCGCCCGCAAGGTGATCGATCTGGGCTGCGGCAACGGCGTGCTGGGGCTCTCCCTGCTGGCACGCGACAGCGAGGTGGAGGTCACCTTCGTCGACGAGTCCCACATGGCGGTCGCCTCGGCCCGGCTCAACGTCGAGCACAATCTGCCGGCGGCCCTGCCCCGCGCCCACTTTATGGTCAACAACTGTCTCGACGGCGTGCCTGCCGGTTCGGCGGATCGGATCCTCTGCAACCCGCCGTTCCATCAGTTGCAGGCCATCACAGACCACATCGCCTGGCAGATGTTCAGCGACGCCCACCGGGTGTTGCCCAAAGGGGGGGAACTCTGGATAGTGGGCAACCGTCATCTGGACTATCACAACAAGCTCAAGCGCCTGTTCGCCAACGCACAAGTCGTTGCGTCGAACAGCAAATTCGTTATTTTGAAAGCCATCAAACGTTAAACGCCATCAAACGCGAAAGGAAACCCATGATGAAAAAGTCACTCTTGCTGCTGGCCGCCCTGATGCTGGGTGGTTGTGCGACTCACTGGCCGGAGAGCGCCCTGCTCAATCCGCAGGTGATCCCCTCCAACCAGCAGTACTACTCGGGCAACCGCATCACCCTGGAAGGGGTGGACAAGCGTGAAGCCGCCTACGTCTTCTCCATCAAGAAAAAAGAGAAGGCTGCGGTACTGGTCAACAGCAGCCAGCCCCTCAACAGCCTGCTGGCGGAGAAGCTCGCCGAAGGGCTGCGCAGCCAGGGCCTGGAAGTAGGCAACAGCGGCACCACCAACCTGACCCTGGCCATCTCCACTGCCGCAGTCACGGTGGAAGAGAAGACCTTCACCTATGTCACCAAGTCCCGCGTCAGCCTGCAGGTGATCGCCGACTTCCAGGGCAGCAAGCTGACCAAGCAGTTCAACATGTCCTCCAGCAAGGAAGGCCCGGGCGAGCCGAGCATGGCCGAGCTGGAGTCCACCCTGAACCAGCAGCTGGGCAGCGTACTGCAGCAGATCATGGCGGACACCGCCCTGCGCGGTTATCTCAAGGGTCAGCCGAGCTGAGCAAGGAGCGAATAAATGAAAAAACTCTGGTTACTGGCCATGCTGATCGCCCCGCTGGCGTTCGCCGGCCCCAAGGTCAGGATGGAGACCAACCACGGCAACATAGTGGTGGAGCTGGCCTCCAAGCAGGCGCCGCAGACGGTAAAGAACTTCCTGCGCTACGTGGCCGATGGCAGCTATGACGGCAGCATCTTCCACCGGGTGATCCAGGACTTCGTGGTGCAGGGGGGCGGCTACAACCAGCAGTTCCAGCAACTGCCCACCTTCGACCCCGTGGTCAACGAGTCCAAGGGCGGCCTGCCCAACAAGCGTGGCAGCATCGCCATGGCCCGCACCCAGGCGGTCGACAGCGCCACTCGCCAGTTCTACTTCAACCTGGTCGACAACAACAACCTCAACGCCAATGCCGGCGCCGGTTACACCGTGTTCGGCCAGGTGGTACAGGGCATGGAGGTGCTGGACAAGCTGGCCCAGGTGCAGACCGGTTACAGCCCTATCCTGCGTGCCAACGACGTGCCCACCAGCCCCATCATCCTGAAGAAGGTGGTCCTGCTGGCAGACAAATAACGCGGAGCGGATCACAATCCGCCATCCCCGCGGTCCGGGTCACCGGTACCTCTTTCTATACTCTGGCCTTGCCCCGATATGCGGGGCAAGGCCCACAAGAGGAGAAGGAGGTTCCGGTGATTTGCAACGACTACATCGCCCAGCACGCCATCCCGCTGGCCCAGACGGTTCGTCACTTTCTGGCACGAGAAATTCCCTATCAACAGCTGGAAGATCTGAGCTGGCAGCTGTTGTCCCGCTGGCAGGACCTGCCCCATGTCCCCACCGACAAGACACCGACCTCCGAGCAGGAGGGGGTATTCTGGCACCTGCTGCACAGCCTGCATCAATGGGATGAACAGCAGATCATCGCCGACGTCTGGTTGCGCCTGCAGCTGATGGAGTGCGCCAATTTCCTGACCTCGGACGGGCCGCTGCCGCGCCACTGCATCGGCCTGCGCCCCTGAATATAGTGCCCTCCCCTGCCCGGCTTGCCTTGGCTATCCAACCCGAACCTGACAAAATGGCGCAATTTTCCCAGAGGAGTCAGGTATTTGAACACTGTCCGTACACCGAGCTGGCGAGACTCGCTCGCCGTCTACCTTGAGACTCGGGTTCTCATCCTGTTTGCCATGGGGTTCTCTTCCGGCCTGCCGCTGCTGCTGGTGTTCGGCACACTGTCGTTCTGGCTGCGCGAAGCGGATGTCAGCCTGACCGACATCGGCTACATGAGCTGGGTTGCGCTGGCCTATGGTTTCAAGTGGTTGTGGTCACCGCTGGTGGATCGGCTGCCGCTGCCACTGCTCTCCCGCTGGCTGGGCCGGCGCCGCAGCTGGATGCTGTTCTCCCAGCTGCTGATCGCCGCCTCGCTGGTGGGCATGGCCTTCTGCGATCCCAAGACCCAGCTCGCCCAGCTGGCCCTGTTTGCCCTGCTGGTGGCCTTCGCCTCCGCCACCCAGGACATCGTCATCGATGCCTATCGCATCGAGTCGGCCCCCGAGCGGCTGCAGGCGGCCATGGCGGCCTCCTACATGACTGGTTACCGGCTGGCGATGATCATGGCCGGTGCCGGCGCACTGGCGCTGGCCGCCTGGCTCGGCAGCAACGACGGCTACGACTATCGCGGCTGGCAGCTCACCTACCTGCTGATGGCGGGGCTGATGTCCCTCGGCGTCATCACCACCCTGTTCTGCCACGAACCCGTCATCGATCTCGCCGCCCAGAATGAACAACAGGCGGCCCGCAAGACCCTGCTGCTCGCCCGTGGCTGGCCGGCGGGGCTGGCCGGTCTCGGCGCCTGGAGCTACGAGGCCATCTGGTGTCCGTTCGCCGACTTCTTTCGCCGTTACGGCGGCTCCGCCCTGCTGATCCTCGGACTCATCGCCTGCTATCGCATTTCGGACGTGGTGATGGGGGTGATGTCCAACAGCTTCTACGTGGACATGCAGTTCAGCAAGACCGAGGTGGCCACCATCACCAAGGTGTATGGGGTCATCATGACGCTGGTGGGGGCCGCCCTCGGCGGCGTGCTGGTGATGCGTTTTGGCACCCTGCGCATCCTGTTCCTCGGCGCCCTGCTCACCGCCAGCACCAATCTGCTGTTTGCCCTGCTCAACGAGGTGGGCCACAACCTCGAGCTGCTGACCCTGATCATCTCGCTGGACAACCTCAGCGCCGGCATAGCCACGGCCGCCTTCGTCACCTATCTGTCGAGCCTGACCAATGTGGCCTTCTCCGCCACCCAGTACGCCCTGTTCAGCTCTGTGATGCTGCTGCTGCCCAAGCTGCTGGCGGGCTTTTCCGGCCGCTTCGTCGAGCAGTTTGGCTACAGCAACTTCTTCATCAGCACCAGCCTGCTCGGCATTCCCGTGCTGATCCTGATCGTGTTGGTTGCCAAACGAGGAAGTTCCTTGTTACCGCAATCGGACAAATAGCAAGCGTTTGCGTAAAATTGGGGGTGATTAGATTCACACTTCCGAATAAAGTTCCCTGGTGCTGGTTTATCCGGTGAATTTATTTGGCTAGAAT
This sequence comes from Aeromonas sp. A35_P, assembly GCF_002259925.1. NCBI lineage: Bacteria > Pseudomonadati > Pseudomonadota > Gammaproteobacteria > Aeromonadales > Aeromonadaceae > Aeromonas > Aeromonas sp. A35_P. The sequence goes on from NZ_NEVB01000035.1 coordinate 16,067, forward strand.
CCCTTCCGCTCCTTGTGGCAGGCTACGGAAAACCTCAACTAACGCACAAGAGACCAATAAAATGGCCAAATTTACCAAGACTCTGATCGGTGCCGGTCTGCTGGCTGCCGCCGCTACCCCGGCTTTCGCTGCTGACTACAGCGGTGACATCCACAAGAACGACTACAAGTGGATGCAGTTCAACGTCATGCACACCATCGACCAGCGTCCTTTCACTGCAGGTGCTGAAGATTACAACGACACCTACTTCGAAATGGAATTCGGCGGTCGCTCCGGCCTGTTTGACCTGTACGGTTACGTCGACGTCTTCGATATCTTCGACTCCCGTCACAGCGACAAGCACAAGGGTCAGAACCTGTTCATGAAGTTTGCGCCGCGTATGTCTCTGGATGCGCTGACTGGTAAAGATCTCTCCTTCGGTCCGGTGCAAGAGGTTTACATCGCCTCTCTGAACAACATCGGCGACAACCAGATGGAAAACATGATCGGTCTGGGTGCTGATGTACAAGTGCCTTGGTTCGGCAAAGTGGGCATGAACCTGTATGCTCGTCACGCCACCGAAAACCAGTTCTTCACCGAAGAAGAGGGTGAGTGGAACGGTTACTGGTTCGCCATGAACTGGTTCAAGCCTTTCTACACCTTCAGCAACGGCAGCTTCGTCTCCTATCAGGGTTACCTGGACTACGCCTTCGATCTGGACACCCACAACCGTGCTGACCGTACCAGCGACAACCTGGCTACCTTCCACGGTATCTACTGGCACTCCGATCGCTACGCCGTCGGTTACGGCCTGAAGTACTTCATGGATGCCTACGGCACCAAAGATGGCTCCACTGCCTACGACGGTACCCCGTGGAAGAGCTCTGGCTTCAGCCACTACTTCTCCGTTACCTACAAGTTCTAATCGAACGGGTATCAGGGATACAAAAAACCGGAGCAGCTGCTCCGGTTTTTTTATGGCTCGATGGCGGCAAATAAAGGGAGAGCCACGCCCTCCCCGGCCATCCATCAGTCGCGGAAATTCTGGAACTGCATCGGCTGGCCCAGCTCGGCGCCACGCACCAGGGCCATGGTCTCCTGCAGATCGTCGCGCTTCTTGCCGGTGACCCGCACCTCGTCGCCCTGGATGGCGGCCTGCACCTTGATCTTGGAATCCTTGATCAGCTTCACCAGCTTCTTGGCAACTTCCTTGTCGATCCCCTGCTTGAACTTCACGGTCAGGTGGAAGCGCTTGCCGGAGTGAACGCTGTCACCCACGTCCATGGAGCTGTTCTCGATGTTGCGCTTGAGCAGGGCACCGCGCAGGATCTCGACCATCTGCTTGAGCTGGAAATCGGCATCGGCCTCCAGTTTGACCTCTTCCTTGTTCAACTCGAAGCTGGCTTCAACACCACGAAAATCGAAACGGGTCGCCAGTTCACGATTGGCGTTGTCGACGGCGTTCAACACCTCGTTCATTTTGACTTCAGAGACAATATCGAATGACGGCATAGTGGGCTCCTCATGTTGCGCTATAAGGGGGCAAATCTACCAGAATTACGGCAAATTTGCTGATTTCGATGGGACTGCTCTGCTAGAATCCCCTGCGCACAGGAATGGCGAGACCCGTTAGAACCTGTTCAGTATCTGTCGCGAGAGGTCGTCCACAAGGTAAATCGCTGCGCAGGAGCCCGCTTGTATATGAATACATGGGCTTCCGGCTTCACATGCGCAAGCCTCGTATAAGCCTTGATCACGACCTCGCAGCAAGATCATGAACCCGTTCCAGGTGTCCGCCAGGCGACATCTTCACTTATCCCCGGCAGGTGGTTGACTGGAATGCAGCCCCTACCTTGATTGAGTCTCTCCATGCCAAGCGGATCACGCGATTACAACCTGACACACAGTCGACACACCCCCTCCCCCCAATGGACCCTGCTGGGCTGCGGCGCCCTGGGCGGTGTGTTTGCCTCCCTGTTGACTCAAAGCGGCCAGTCCACCCGCGTCTTGCTACGCGAGCGCCACCGCGCCACCCTGCACCCCGGCATCGACTTCACCTCGCTGGAGGGCAACACCCAGCTCATCAACATCGAGCGCGGCTTCGTCGACCAGCCGGGTCAGATCCAGCGGTTGCTGGTGATGACCAAGGCCGGCCAGGTCATCGAGGCGCTGACCCCGCTGGTGGGACAGCTGGCGACCGACGTGCCCATCGTGCTGCTGCACAACGGCATGGGGATCGCCGAGCAGGTGGTCGCGCTGTTCCCCCACAATCCGGTCATCGCCGGCGTCACCAGCCACGGCGCCATGCAGAGCGGCCACTTCGTGTTCCGCCACACCGGCAAGGGCGAAACCTGGCTCGGCCCGGTCAACGAGGCGGCCAGAGCCCACGCCGCCCTGGCGGACGAGCTGGCGGCCGCCCTCGGCCAGGCCGGCTGGGATGAGCAGATCCAGGCGCGCCAGTGGCAGAAGCTGGCGGTCAACTGTGCCATCAACCCGCTCACCGCGCTCTACAAGCTCAAGAATGGCGAGCTGGCCGGTCCGCGCTTTGCCGATGCCCTGCAGCAGATCTGCGTGGAAGTGGCGGACGTGATGCAGGCCGAAGGCCAGCCCACCGGCAGCGACGAGCTGCTGCGCCGGGTCATGACGGTGGTGGAGCTCACCGCCGACAATTACTCTTCCATGTATCAGGACATGGAGCAGGGACGCGAGACCGAGATCGAGGCCATCACCGGCTTCCTGCTGGCCCGGGCCGCCTGCCACGGCATCGCGGTGCCGGTCAATCAGGGTCTCTATCAGGCCATCAAAGAGAAGCAGTGAGCCCGAGGGCTCGCCAACGCAAGGAGCAGCGGATGAGCGTACTGGTACTGGTGGCCCCCGGGTCGGAAGAGATAGAGACGGTCGCCATCATCGATACCCTGGTGCGTGGGGCCATCGAGGTGGTGCTGGCCTCCTGCTGCCCGGCAGGGCAGCGCCAGATCAAGGCCTCCCGCGGGGTACAACTGGTGGCGGATTGCCACCTCGACGAGCTGGCTGACCAGGTGTTCGAGGCCATCGTCGTGCCGGGCGGCCTGCCCGGCAGCGAGGTTATCCGCGATACGCCGCGCGCCATCGCCCTGCTCAAGGCACAGGCGGCAGCGCAGCGCTGGCGGGCAGCCATCTGCGCCGCTCCCGCCGTAGTGCTGCTGCACCACGATCTGCTGGGGGCGGCCAGCGCCACCTGCCATCCCGGCTTTCAGGCTCGCCTGCCCGCAGCGCAACTCAGTCACGCGCGGGTGGTGACCGATGAGGCTCATCACCTCATCACCAGCCAGGGGCCGGGCACCGCCATCGAGTTCGCCCTCGAGCTGGTGCGGGTGCTGCGCGATGACGAGGCTGCTCGTGCGGTGGCCGGCCCCATGGTGTTGCCTCCCTCGCTCATGCCCTGAGTAAATCACCTTCATAATGACAAAGCGCCCCTTGCCGACTGACAAGGGGCGCTCTGCTTTGAGGCGAACTGCCAGCAGTCTGCCGGTTAAGCTCCGACTTAACTGAGCATTTCGGGTCTGAGCTGCTCCATCAGCAGGTGGTTGTCACTGTAATCCACCGGGATGGCCACCACCGCCGGCCCGCTCACCGCCATGGCGGCGCGCAAGGTGGGTCGCAGATCCTCGGCGCAGGTGACGGCAAACCCGGCCGCCCCGAACGACTCTGCATAGGCCTTGAAGTTGATGGGGCCAAAACTCACCCCTGAGCTGCGGCAGTACTTTTTCTCCTCCTGCATCGCCACCATGTTGTAGCCGTTATCGACCCAGATGATGTGCACTATGTTGGACTTGAGCCGCACCGCTGTCTCCAGCTCCATGCTCGACTGCATGAAGCTGCCATCGCCAGACACCGAGATGATCTTCTCCCCCGGGCGTACCATGGCCGCCCCTATGGCCCAGGGCAGCGCCACCCCCATGGTCTGCTGACCGTTGGAGATGAGCACCTGGCGGGCCCGGAAGCTGTAGAGGTAGCGGGCAATCCAGATGTGGAAGCTGCCCATGTCCACGCACAGGGTCATGTCCTGCCCTATGATGTCCTGCAGCTCCTTGACGATACGCAGCGGATGGATGGGGGTGCCCCCCAGCCGGCCGGCATGTTCGGCGAGCTGATGGCGCTGGGCGCGGATCTCGCCGAGCAGGGCAGTAATGGCCGGATCCCTCGCCAGCGGCTGTTGCAGCATCCGGGTCAGCCGCGCCAGGTTGGCGCTGATGGAGCCCACCAGCTCTACCGCCGGGCAGTAGCTGCTGTCGATCTCCGCCGGCAGCGCATCTATGTGCAGCAGCTGGCGCTCACCGGTGCCGTTCCACAGCACGGGATCGTATTCGATGGGGCTGTAGCCGATGCAGATCACCAGATCCGCATCCTGCAGCAGCTTGTCCCCCGGCTGGTTGTTGAACAGCCCCACCCGTCCGGCGAAGTCATCGAAATGGTGGGTATCCACCACTCCGGCCGCCTGATAGGTGCCGGTCACCGGCAACCGGCTCTTGTCGAGGAAGGCGCGCACCGCGAGGGAGTTCTCCGGCCGGCTGGCCAGCAGACCGAGCAATACCACCGGCTTGCGAGCCCGCGCCAGCAGGCTCAGCGCCCGCTCGATACCGCTCTCGTCGGCCGCCCCCGGTTCGGGGATGGCACTCGGCACCAGAATGGCGCCGTCGGTCGGCTCGTTGATGATGTCCATCGGCAGGCTGACGAAGGCCGCTCCGGGCCGCCCCAGCTCGGCGCTGCGAAAGGCGTTGGCCATCACTTCGGAGAGGGCGGATCCTGTGCCCACCTGGGCACTGAACTTGGTGACCGGCCGGCACAGGCTGACGGTATCCAGGCTCTGGTGGGTCAGCTTGAGGCCGTCAGCCCGCCGCACGGCACCGCCCAGCGCCACCATGGCATCCCCTTCCGAGGTGGCGGTGGCAAGGCCTGTGATGAGGTTGGCGCAACCCGGTCCCGAGGTCACCAGTGCCACCCCGGCTTTGCCAGTCAGCCGGCCGACGGCGGCGGCCATGAAGGCGGCATTCGCTTCGTGACGCACCACTATGGTTTCGATGGGGGAGTCTTCCAGCGCATCGAATACCCTGTCTATCTTGGCCCCGGGAATGCCGAATACCTGCTTGACCCCTTGCGCCTCCAGATGGCGCACCACCAGTTCGGCCCCACAGGCCCAGTGTTGATTTTCCATGATGTCACTCCTTGTTAAGCGAAGGGCTCAGCCTTCGGCGGCGCGGATGGCGCGGTCCAGATCGGCGGGATTGAGGTCGGCCTGCTGAAAGGCCGGATTACGGGGCAGCTCGATGTTGAGGTGTTGCACCACGGCCAGCTGCAGCTGGCCGTGGCCCATGGCGTAGTCGAGGATGTGGCCGCCGCCCCGGCGATCTTGCGTGATGAAGTGCTCGTGATAGCCGGCCACGTTGATCCCCTGCACGAAGGGCGGGCAACGAAAGCCGACCAGGGTGCCGCGCCGCTGGCTGAACGAGAACAGCGGCTGGGCCTCGATGGCCTCCAGCATGGGCTTGTAAGGGGGACTCTGACAGGGGACGGTGCGCACCTGCGCCTGCTCGAACAGGCCGTCGAGCCGAAAGGCGACGAAGACGTTGTCGGTACCCACCAACCGATCCACCCACTGATGGATCTCCTCGCGACTCAGGGGGTGATCGAAGCGGCGCTGCAGGCAGGGGCGAAAGTGGGTCATCACCGCAAACGGGGTCTTCTGCTCGGCGCGGGCCGGGCGGGCCGAGCCGTCAGCCTTGAGCTGGTGGATCTGTCGCTCGAAGGCAATCAGCTCGCCGTCGAGCCGGTTGAAGGTCCCGAGGCCGAAGTCACCGTGGCGCAGCAGGTCGGCCATGGTGGTCTCCCCCTCGTAAACTCCCGCCAGCAGGGCACTCATCAGGGAGCTCTGGTAGACCTCGCCGCCCCCCTGACGAGCCTGCCAGCGAGCAAACTGCTGGCTGATCTCGATGGCGCAGTCACATGACGAATTGGTTTCCATTTGGATTTCACCTCCAATCCTGTTAGGTTGGCAAATCAGGATTCAATAGTGACCAAGATCACAGTTTGATACCAATATCCAAACCCATCAGCTTCGAGACGTACCAGATATGGAATTCCGTTACCTGCGCTACCTGGTGGCCGTGGCAGACAAACAGAGCTTTACCCGCGCTGCCGAGGCGCTGGGCATGGCCCAGCCGCCGCTCAGCCAGCAGATCCGCAAATTCGAACAGGAGGTGGGCACGCCGCTGTTTCACCGGCTGACCCGCAGTGTGGAGCTGACCGAGGCGGGGCTGAGCCTCTATCAGGATGCCAAGGGGATACTGGCGCAGACCGAGCAGGCCATGCTGAAGGCCAGGCGCATCGCTCGCGGCCAGCTGGGTTCGCTGCGCCTCGGTTTTGCCGGCTCTACCGTGCTGCACCCGAGCGTGCTGCAACTCATCCACGACTTTCGCCAGGCCTGGCCGGAGGTCAGCCTGCACCCCATCGAGAACAGCATGCCCAATCTGGTGCGCGATCTGGTGAGCGAGGAGCTGGATGCCGCCATTCTGCGCCTGCCCTGCAGCAGCAGCTCGGCGCTGGCCCACCACCTGATCGATGAGGAGGAGATGCTGATCGCCCTGCCCCCGCATCATCCGCTGGCCGGCAGTGGCGCCATCCCTATCGAGGCGCTGGCACAGGATCCCTTCATCCTGTTTCCCCGCGAGCTCGGGCCCGGGCTGCACGACGCCATCACCCAGCGCTGCCAGCGGGCCGGCTTCAACCCCCGCCTCGGCAGCCAGAGCCCACAGGTGATCTCCACCGTCGGCATGGTGCAGGCCGGTTTCGGGGTCGCCATCATCCCGCGCTCGGTCAGCGAGCTGCACCCCCACGGCGTCAGCTATCACCCCATCGCTGCCGAGCCGCTCACCACCCGCATCAGCCTCGCCACCCGCCGACATCCCCGCCAAAAGAGCCTGCAACATCTGATTGGGCTGATCCCCGGCCATCATTGAAAGACAAACAAAAACCCCCATCGGCATAAGCTGATGGGGGCATTAGGCTGTGTTCTTAAAGTGATGAATATATAATC
>NZ_NEVB01000036.1:0-11863 GCF_002259925.1 Aeromonas sp. A35_P
TGACTAGGCTTAATGAGGTAAACAGAACAAAAGTAGTGATCCACTCTTTTCAGGGTAAGCGACTATAACGAGGGCAAAGTTATGGGCATCTTCGAGCATTATCAACAGCGATATGAGAAAGCCAGGGAAGAGGAATACAGCATCCAGGAGTTCCTGGATATGTGTAAGCAGGACAAGTCCTGCTACGCCTCCGCCGCCGAACGTCTGCTGACCGCCATCGGTGAGCCTGAGATGGTCGACACCTCTGCCAATCCCAGACTCAGTCGTCTTTTTTCCAACCGCGTCGTGGCACGCTATCCCGCTTTCAAAGACTTCTACGGCATGGAAGAAGCCATCGAACAGATCGTCTCCTATCTCAAACACTCCGCCCAGGGGCTGGAAGAGAAGAAACAAATCCTCTATCTGCTGGGCCCGGTCGGCGGTGGTAAATCCTCGCTGGCAGAAAAACTCAAATCCCTGATGCAGAAGGTGCCTATCTATCGCATCAAGGGTTCACCGGTCAACGATCACCCCTTCTGCCTGTTCGACATCGAAGAAGATGGTGAGCTGCTGGAAAAAGAGTACGGCATCCCGCGCCGCTACCTGCGCCCCATCATGTCCCCCTGGGTCGCCAAGCGGCTACACGAGTTTGGTGGTGACATCACTAAGTTCAAGGTGGAGAAGGTCAATCCCTCCATCCTCGACCAGATTGCCATCGCCAAGACCGAACCGGGCGATGACAACAACCAGGACATCTCCTCTCTGGTCGGCAAGGTGGACATCCGCATGCTGGAGCACTTCGCCCAGGATGACGCCGACGCTTACTCCTACTCGGGTGCGCTGTGCAAGGCGAACCAGGGGATCATGGAGTTCGTCGAGATGTTCAAGGCGCCCATCAAGGTGCTGCACCCGCTGCTGACCGCCACCCAGGAGGGGAACTACAACGGTACCGAGGGGCTCTCCGCCCTCCCCTTCGACGGCATCCTGCTGGCTCACTCCAACGAATCCGAGTGGCAGCAGTTCCGCAACAACAAGAACAACGAGGCGTTCCTCGACCGGGTCTACATCGTCAAGGTACCTTACTGCCTGCGAGTGTCGGAAGAGGTGAAGATCTACGAGAAGCTGCTGGTCAACAGCGAACTGACCGATGCCAAGTGCGCCCCGGGGACCCTGGAGCTGCTGGGTCAGTTCTCCGTGCTGTCGCGCCTCAAGGAGCCGGAAAACTCCAGCATCTACTCCAAGATGCGGGTCTATGATGGCGAAAGCCTCAAAGACACAGATCCCAAGGCGAAGAGTTATCAGGAGTACCGCGATTACGCCGGCGTCGACGAGGGGATGAATGGCCTCTCCACCCGCTTTGCGTTCAAGATCCTCTCCCGCGTCTTCAACTTCGACCACGCGGAAGTGGCGGCCAACCCGGTACACCTCTTCTATGTGCTGGAGCAGCAGATCGAGCGCGAGCAGTTCCCGCAGGAGCTGCACGACCGCTACCTTGAGTTCATCAAGGGCTATCTGACCCCGCGCTACGTGGAGTTCATCGGCAAGGAGATCCAGACCGCCTACCTAGAGTCCTACTCCGAGTACGGTCAGAACATCTTCGATCGCTATGTCACCTACGCCGACTTCTGGATCCAGGATCAGGAGTACCGTGACCCCGAGACCGGCCAGCTGTTTGACCGTGCCTCCCTCAACAGCGAGCTGGAGAAAATTGAAAAACCCGCCGGGATCAGCAACCCGAAGGATTTCCGCAACGAAATCGTCAACTTCGTGCTGCGTGCCCGGGCCAACAATGCAGGCCGTAACCCCAACTGGACCAGTTACGAGAAGCTGCGCACCGTGATCGAGAAGAAGATGTTCTCCAACACGGAAGAGCTGCTGCCGGTTATCTCCTTCAACAGCAAAACCTCGGCCGAGGAGCAGAAGAAGCACGATAACTTTGTCGAACGGATGATGGAGAAAGGTTACACCCGTAAACAGGTGCGTCTGCTCTCCGAATGGTATCTCAGGGTACGCAAGTCATCCTGACCCTGACTGTTCAAGGGGGAGTTATGGCGCATTTTATCGACCGCAGGCTCAACGGCAAAAACAAAAGCGCTGTCAATCGGCAGCGCTTCATTCGCCGCTACAAGAAGCAGATCAAACAAGCGGTCTCTGATGCTGTCTCCAAGCGCAGCATTCAGGACGTGGATACCGGCGAGAGCATCAGCATCCCGACCAAGGACATCGGCGAGCCCCATTTCCATCAGGGGCAAGGCGGTAAACGGGAGATGGTGCACCCCGGCAACGACCAGTTCGTCTCCGGCGACAAGATTGACCGCCCCAAAGGGGGAGGTGGCGGTCAGGGCTCCGGTGAGGGGCAGGCATCCAATCAGGGAGAGGGAGCGGACGACTTCGTCTTCCAAATCTCCAAGGATGAGTATCTGGACCTGCTGTTTGAAGATCTGGAGCTGCCGAGGCTGCAGAAAACCCAGCTCAATCAGCTGATGGAAGTCAAAACCTACCGGGCGGGTTACACCTCCAACGGGGTGCCCGCCAACATCAACGTGGTGCGTTCACTGCAAAACTCGCTGGCCCGCCGCATGGCGCTGCAGGCGGGCAAGAAACGCCAATTGCACGAACTGGAGGATCGTCTCGCCCTGTTGGCCGCCGATCCCACCGAACACTTTGCGGAGATGGCCCAGCTCGAAAAAGAGATCCGCGAGCTGAAAAGACGGATCGATGCGGTGCCCTTTATCGACACCTTCGATCTCAAGTTCAACAACTTCGTCAAGCGGCCCGTGCCTTCCAGCCAGGCGGTGATGTTCTGCCTGATGGACGTGTCAGGCTCCATGGATCAGGCCACCAAGGAGATGGCCAAGCGTTTCTATATCCTGCTCTATCTGTTCCTGAGCCGGACCTACAAGAACGTCGAAGTGGTCTACATCCGTCACCACACCCAGGCCAAGGAAGTGGACGAGCACGAATTTTTCTACTCCCAGGAGACGGGCGGCACCATCGTCTCCAGTGCGCTCAAGATGATGAATGACATCATCAACGAACGTTACCCCGCCAACCAGTGGAACATCTACGCGGCACAGGCGTCAGATGGTGACAACTGGGCCGACGACTCGCCGCAGTGCCGGGAGATCCTGGTGCGGGATATCATGCCGCGGGTGCGGTACTATTCCTACATCGAGATCACCACCCGTGCCCACCAGACCCTGTGGCACGAGTATGAGTCGGTCGCCAGCCAGTTCCCCCACTTCGCGATGGAACATATTCGCAAGGTCGAGGATATCTATCCGGTATTCCGGGAGCTGTTCAAGAAGCAAGCGGCTTGAGGGAGGTCATATGGTAGAAACCGCAAGAAAAGTAGCGCCGCTGGACGATGGCCCGGACTGGAACTTCGACCTGCTGGACATTTACCATCAAGAAATAGCCCGGGTCGCCAAATTCTATCGACTGGACACCTACCCCAACCAGATAGAGGTGATCACGGCGGAGCAGATGATGGATGCCTACTCCAGCGTCGGCATGCCCATCGGCTATCAACACTGGTCATTCGGCAAGCGCTTCATCCATACCGAGCGCAACTACAAGCGTGGCCAGATGGGGTTGGCCTACGAGATCGTCATCAACTCGGATCCCTGCATCGCCTATCTGATGGAGGAGAACACCATGCCGATGCAGGCGCTGGTGATGGCCCACGCCTGCTACGGCCACAACTCCTTCTTCAAGAACAACTACCTGTTCAAGGCCTGGACCGATGCCTCTTCCATCATCGACTACCTGCTGTTTGCCAAGAACTACATCACCGAATGTGAAGAGAAGCACGGCATCGACGCGGTGGAGAAACTGCTCGACTCCTGCCATGCGCTGATGAACTTCGGGGTGGATCGTTACAAGCGGCCTCAGAAAATTTCCATGGCCGAAGAGAAACGACGCCAGAAGGCGCGGGAAGACTATCTGCAGACTCAGGTCAACGAACTGTGGCGCACCCTGCCCAAACAGCACAAGGCCTCCGGGGTGGAAGACCGGCGCTACCCTGCCGAGCCGCAGGAGAACATTCTCTATTTTATCGAGAAGAATGCCCCCCTGCTGGAGCCCTGGCAGCGCGAGATCGTACGTATCGTGCGCAAGATCAGCCAGTACTTCTACCCGCAGAAACAGACCCAGGTGATGAACGAAGGGTGGGCCACCTTCTGGCACTACACCATCCTCAATCACCTCTATGACGAGGGCAAGATAAGCGATCGCTTCATGATCGAGGTGCTGCACAGCCACACCAACGTGGTCTATCAGCCCCCCTACAACAGTCGCTACTACTCGGGGATCAACCCCTACGCCCTTGGTTTTGCCATGTTCACCGATCTGCGCCGCATCTGCGAGCACCCGACCGAGGAGGACAGATACTGGTTCCCCGACTACGCCGGCAGCAACTGGGTGGAGACGCTGCATTTCGCCATGCAGAACTTCAAGGACGAGAGCTTCATCAGCCAGTTCCTGAGTCCCAAGGTGATGCGCGACATGAAGCTGTTCGCCATCGATGACGACGATCTGAAGAACTATCTGAAGGTCTCGGCCATCCACAACGACGAAGGCTATCGTCAGGTGCGCAACACCCTGTCAGCCCAGTACAACCTGAGCAATCTGGAGCCCAACATTCAGGTCTACAACGTGGCAGTAAAGGGGGATCGCTCCCTCACCCTGCGCTATGTGCCACACAACCGGATCCCGCTGGGGGACTCCCGTCACGAGGTGCTCAAGCACCTGCACCAGCTGTGGGGCTTCGATGTGATACTGGAGCAGGACAATGGCGAACTGCCTCCCGACATCATAGGGCGCTGCCCGGAGAAGAAGCCGGTCTGATCCCCTCACCTTCCAGCCATAAAAAAACGCGCCATTCGGCGCGTTTTTCTTGCATCAGAGCACGATCAGTTGTCGCACAGGTTGCTCGGCATATCCTGGCGCAGACGAGTCCATAGCTTGCCGGACTCGATGCCGTATTGACGCACCGTCATGAACACGGCCTCGTGATTCTTGGTCTCGGCCAGGTTAAGCAGGGTCTTGTAGTAGGCATCCGCGGTTTCCCGCGCCTGCTTGTCGGAGAAGTAGTAGCGGCCAACCCGGCTGTACAGCCCTTTGAAACCGTTCAGGATCAAGGCGTAGATGGGATTGCCGGAGGCGAACGACAGCTGATGGTGCAACCGGTAGTCGAAGTCCGCATAAGCTTCGGCGGTGTTCTCCACCTCGGCAGCGCCGCGCAGGATCTCGGCGGCCTGCTCCGGGTTGTTACGGATCGCACCACGAATGAAGATGGTGCAGATGTTGGTACGCGCCGACAGCAGCTGAGCCACCAGATCCGGTACCTTGTCCTGATCGAGACGAGCCAGGGTCTCCAGAATGTTGAGTCCCGAGGTCTCCCAGAAGTTGTTCACCTTGGTCGGTTTGCCATGCTGGATGGTGAGCCAGCCATCGCGGGCCAGACGCTGCAGCACTTCACGCAAGGTGGTTCGGGTCACCCCAATCAGCTCGGACAGCTCGCGCTCGGCCGGCAAGATGGATCCTGGAGGAAAGCGATTGTTCCAGATGGACTCGATGATGTATTCCTCGGCAAACCCTGCGGGGCTCTGCGCTTTTATGACCATGTAGTGACTCTGTTGTAGTACGTAAAAAAGGCTCACGAATAATAGCAAAGCAGGGAGGGCTGGCAAGCAGAAGGTCAGTCCTCTGCTCACATCAACGGGGGATTTTGTTAAAAAAATGTATTTCAGCCGGCGATGGGTGCCAGCCAACCCCTGGATTGCCCATAAAACCACCATACTCATGGGCAAGGGCGACTATGTTATTTATAGTTAATGCTCTTTTTGATTAAAATCATGAGGAATCAATCTGATAAGGGACAACATCCGGATGTTCTGGTCGAGCCTGTCTTGACTGCATAGACGCAGATACCAACCACAAAACAGAGACCCATTATTATGCCAATCAGCTTAGGGCAAGCCTTTGCCAGGAACTTTCTGGGCAACGCCCCCCAGTGGTACAAGGCCGCTATTCTTCTATTCCTGCTGATCAACCCGATCGCCTTTTATCTCGATCCCTTCATGGCCGGCTGGCTGCTGGTCGTCGAGTTCATTTTCACCCTGGCCATGGCCCTCAAGTGCTATCCGCTGCAACCCGGCGGCCTGCTGGCCATCGAGGCAGTGCTGATCGGCATGACCTCAGCACAGCAGGTCAAACACGAACTGGTCGCCAATATCGAAGTATTGCTGCTGCTGGTGTTCATGGTGGCCGGCATCTACTTCATGAAGCAGCTGTTGCTCTACGTGTTCACCAAGCTGCTGATCCGGATCCGCTCCAAAACGATGCTATCCCTGGCGTTTTGTCTGGTCTCCGCCTTCCTGTCTGCCTTCCTCGATGCCCTCACCGTGATTGCCGTGGTGATCAGCGTCGCCACCGGCTTCTACGCCATCTATCACAAGGTCTCCTCCGGCAAGGAGTTTGGCCACTCCCACGATTACACCGATGATGGCACCGTCAACGAGCTCAATCGTCAGCACCTGGATGACTTCCGTGCCTTCCTGCGCAGCCTGATGATGCATGCCGCCATCGGTACTGCCCTCGGTGGCGTCTGCACCCTGGTGGGAGAGCCCCAGAACCTGATCATCGGTGAACAGGCCGGCTGGAACTTCGTCGAATTCGCCATTCGCATGTCTCCGGTCACGGTTCCGGTGTTTATCTGCGGTCTGCTGACCTGCGTCCTGGTCGAAAAGTGTCGCTGGTTTGGCTATGGCGCCAAATTGCCGGACGCGGTACGCCGCATCATGGAGGATTACAACCGTTATGAAGAGGCCGAGCGCACCGCTCAGGACAAGGCCAAGCTGATCGTGCAGGCGGTGATCGCCCTCTGGCTCATTCTGGGGCTTGCCCTGCACCTGGCGGCGGTGGGCCTCATCGGCCTGTCAGTCATCGTGCTGGCCACCTCCCTCACCGGCATCACCGAAGAGCACTCCCTCGGCAAGGCATTCCAGGAGGCACTGCCCTTTACCGCCCTGCTGGCCGTCTTCTTCAGCGTGGTCGCCGTCATCATCGATCAGCAGCTGTTCAGGCCGGTGATCCAGTGGGTGCTGGCGGCCGAACCCGATGCCCAGCTCGCGCTCTTCTACCTGGCCAACGGCCTGCTCTCCATGGTCAGTGACAACGTCTTCGTCGGCACCGTCTACATCAACGAGGTGAAGACCGCCCTGCTCAACAATGCCATCAGCCGCGAGCAGTTTGAGCTGCTGGCGGTGGCCATCAACACCGGCACCAACCTGCCGTCGGTGGCGACCCCCAACGGCCAGGCCGCCTTCCTGTTTATGCTCACCTCGGCACTGGCGCCGCTGCTGCGCCTCTCCTACGGCCGGATGGTGTGGATGGCGCTGCCCTATACCCTGGTGCTGGGTCTGGTGGGTTTCTTCTCGGTGGAGTTTCTGCTCGGCCCGCTCACCGACTGGTATTATCAGGCAGGCTGGCTGACGCTCGACAATGCCCCGGCTGCGGTACTGTCCGCACTCTATTGAGTGCCATGAGGGCCCGCCAGGGCCCTTTCTTTTTGGCCCCTGCTCTGCTCTAATTCAGCCACTGTTTTTTCTGTGAGATCAACCAGATGATTGAGTTTCTGCGCCGTATAGCCGCCCATCGCCTGGCATGGGGCCTGCTTGCCGCCTCCGCCCTGTTCCTCGAGTTGAGCGCCCTCTTCTTCCAGCACGTGCTGGGTCTGCATCCCTGCGTCATGTGCATCTATGAGCGGCTTGCCACCCTCGGGGTCCTCATGGCGGCGCTGCTCGGCATGGTGGCTCCGCAGAAATGGTATGTGCGCTGGAGCGCCCTGCTGATGTGGGGCGCCAGTGCCTTCTGGGGCCTGAAACTGGCGCTCAAGCATGTGGATTATCAGGTAAACCCCTCTCCCTTCAATGTCTGCGAAGGGTTTGTCGACTTCCCGAGCTGGGCACCGCTGGATCAGTGGATCCCCTGGATGTTCTTCCCGGATGGCGACTGCAGCGAGGTCAGCTGGCAGTTCCTGAGCTTCTCCATGCCCCAGTGGCTGGTGGCCATCTTCGCCGCCTACCTGCTGGTATTCGTGGTGGTGGCCATCGGCAACTTGGTCAAGGGGCGCTGCTGCAACTAGGTCAAGCCAGCATCAGCCGTTGTGAAAAGGGAGCCAGTGGCTCCCTTTTTCATGAAGATAGCGGGTGGCACCTCGCCCCCTGATATCGTTCTTCAATGCCTCGCTCCCCTGCCAGCCATCCCGGTGACGGCCTGCTTGCTCGCCGATTGACCTTTCCTCCAGACTCATCAATGAGCAATCAGAACCTGCTCAAACAAAAAAGGGAGCCTGCGGCTCCCTCTCATGACACGGCCAACAAGGCTGACTCAGGAAGCCACCTTGCCGGCGTTGAGCTTGGCTTTCACCATGCCGATCACCATGGGCAGCAGCGAGATGCCGATGATGCCGAAGATGAGCAGGGTAAAGTTCTGGCGCACCACCGGCAGGTTGCCGAAAAAGTGGCCGGCGTAGACAAAGGAGAGCACCCACAAGAGCCCCCCCACCAGATTGAACGTCAGGAAGCGTGGATAGGTCATGGCCCCCATGCCCGCCACGAAGGGGGCGAAGGTGCGCACTATGGGCAGGAAGCGGGTGATGATGATGGTCTTGCCGCCGTGTCTGGCGTAGAAGGCGTGGGTCTTGTCCAGATAGTCCCGCCGAAAGATCTTGGAGTCCGGGTTGCGAAACAGCTGCTCGCCGAAGAAGTGGCCTATGGTGTAGTTCACCACGTTGCCGAGCACGGCGGCGATGATCAGCACGGCCGCCAGGGTGTGCACGTCCAGCACGCTGCCCACGGTGAGGGCACCGGCGGCAAACAGCAGGGAGTCACCCGGCAAGAAGGGGGTTACCACCAGTCCGGTCTCGCAGAAGATAATGAGAAACAGGATGGCGTAAACCCAGATACCGTAGTTTTCAAACAGCTCTTTCAGATGCACGTCAACGTGCAGGATAAAGTCGATTGCAAAGAGGATCAGATCCATTTTTCCATACTCATAATGTGAACGGCGTGGAGTCTACGCCAATGCCAGGCAGGCCACAATCGCTGTGGACTGCCTCCTGTACTCGCCGCTTGGCGTCGCTCGAATGAAACCGTTTATCCCGCCTCAGCCTCCCCCCGATATCGCAAACCTGTCGTGCCCTGACCGCTCAGGAGGCGCTCTCCAGATCCCTGCGCACCGGAGCCGGCAGACAGCGCTCCCAGCCCCACAGGAGGAGCAACAGCAGGGTGGCATCATCGAGCCAGCCGACCAGCGGCACCAGGTCGGGCACCAGATCCACCGGGCTGATGCCGTAGAGCAGCACCAGGATCACCAGCCCCCTGGCCCACCAGGGGGTGGCAGGATGGCGAAAGCCCTGATAGAGGCGACGCAGGCGCCGCCAGATGAGCCAGCGTCGGGCGCTCATGACTCGATCAGCTCGCCGCGCAGCCGCTGGATCTGATCCCGCAGCGCCGCCGCCTGCTCGAACTCCAGATCTCGCGCATGCTGGAACATCTGCTCTTCCATCCGTTTGATCTCCTTGGCGATCTCGTTGGCGGAGCGGGCATGGTACTCCCCTTGCGGCTCGGCGGCCTTGCG
Organism: Aeromonas sp. A35_P; assembly: GCF_002259925.1. Classification (NCBI taxonomy): domain Bacteria; kingdom Pseudomonadati; phylum Pseudomonadota; class Gammaproteobacteria; order Aeromonadales; family Aeromonadaceae; genus Aeromonas; species Aeromonas sp. A35_P. Next base: position 9,625 of record NZ_NEVB01000036.1, read on the forward strand.
GCTCCTCTTGCCGGCCTTGCCCGCCGTGCGGCTGCCCCCCATGTCCATCACATCGCCGATGGACTTGTTGAGCCCCTTCGGTACGATGCCGTGTTCCAGGTTGTGGGCGTGTTGCAGGGCGCGGCGCCGCTCGGTCTCTTCAATCGCCACCTTCATGGAGTTGGTGATGGTATCCCCGTAGAGGATCACCTTGCCGTTGAGGTTGCGCGCCGCCCGGCCGATGGTCTGGATGAGGGAGCGGGTGGAGCGCAGGAAGCCCTCTTTATCTGCATCCAGAATGGCCACCAGGGAAACCTCCGGCATGTCGAGGCCTTCGCGCAGCAGGTTGATCCCCACCAGCACGTCAAACTTGCCAAGGCGCAGGTCGCGGATGATCTCCACCCGCTCCACGGTATCGATGTCCGAGTGTAGATAGCGCACCCGCACCTCGTGATCCGCCAGGTATTCGGTCAAGTCCTCCGCCATCCGCTTGGTCAGAGTGGTGACCAGCACCCGCTCCTCCACCGCCACCCGCTTGCGGATCTCGGAGAGCAGATCGTCCACCTGGGTGCTGACTGGCCGCACTTCCACCTCGGGATCGAGCAGACCGGTGGGGCGCACCACCTGCTGCACCACATCGCCGCCAGATTTGTCCAGCTCGTAGGGGCCTGGGGTCGCCGAGACGAACACCGTCTGCGGCATCAGCGCCTCGAACTCGTCGAACTTCAGCGGCCGGTTGTCCAGTGCCGACGGTAGTCGGAAGCCGTACTCCACCAGGGTCTCCTTGCGGGATCTGTCCCCTTTGAACATGGCGCCGATCTGCGGCACGGTGACGTGGGATTCGTCGATGATGAGCAGGCCGTCCCCCGGCAGATAGTCGAACAGGGTGGGTGGCGGCTCTCCCGGCGCGCGGCCGGAGAGGTAGCGGCTGTAGTTCTCGATGCCGGAGCAGTAGCCCAGCTCCTGCATCATCTCCATGTCGAACTGGGTGCGCTGGCTGATGCGCTGCTCTTCCACCAGCTTGTTCAGGCTCATCAACTGCTCACGCCGCCCCTTGAGCTCCTCCTTGATGTGCTCGATGGCCCCCAGGATGGTCTCACGCGGGGTGGCGTAGTGGGTCTTGGGGTAGATGGTGTAGCGCACCACCGTCTGCTCGATGGCGCCGGTCAGCGGATCGAACAGGGAGAGGCGCTCCACCTCTTCGTCAAACAGCTCCACTCGCAGGGCCAGCTTGTCCGACTCGGCGGGGTAGATGTCCATCACCTCCCCCCGCACCCGGAAGGTGCCGCGCTGGAAAGCCATGTCGTTGCGGGTGTACTGCAGCTCGGCGAGGCGGCGCAATATGTCCCGCTGGTTGATCACGTCTCCCACTTTGAGGTGCAACATCATGCTGAGATAGGCTTGGGGATCCCCCAGGCCGTAGATGGCCGACACCGAGGCGACGATCACCACGTCGCGCCGCTCCAGCAGCGCCTTGGTGGCCGACAGCCGCATCTGCTCGATGTGATCGTTGATGGAGGCATCCTTCTCGATGAAGGTGTCGGTGGTCGGCACATAGGCCTCGGGCTGGTAGTAGTCGTAATAAGAGACGAAATACTCCACCGCGTTGTCGGGGAAGAACTCCTTCATCTCCCCATAGAGCTGGGCCGCCAGGGTCTTGTTGGGAGCCAGGATCATGGTGGGACGGTTGAGAGTCGCGATGACGTTGGCCATGGTGAAGGTCTTGCCCGAGCCGGTCACCCCGAGCAGGGTCTGATGGGCGAGGCCAGACTCGATGCCGTCGAGCAGCTGGGCGATGGCCCTCGGCTGATCCCCGGCGGGTTGAAACTGGCTGGCCAGCTTGAATAACTTGCTCATGACGACTCCCGGCAAAAATACGCAAGAGCAGAAGTGTACTCCGAGATGGGGTGGCCTGGGTATCCACTCTGGCAGCAGAAGCGGCTATTGACCTCGAAATGCGACCTCTGTATGATGCTCCTCCTTGCCTGATGTTCCCCCGTAGTTCAGTCGGTAGAACGGCGGACTGTTAATCCGTATGTCACTGGTTCAAGTCCAGTCGGGGGAGCCAATTCCTCACCATCTCGGTGCAAGTTATCCACTTTAGTGCTTTCCTCTGCCAATTTTAATGCACAAGCCGCGCCCTGCGGTGACCTCTCCTTTGTTCTCCCCCATCCGCCTCGATAGCGTTTTGTTCTGCTGCACGTAACTATTTGATTTTTATATAAACAATCTTTGGCCGGTATTTTTTGAACAGCCCTTG
>NZ_NEVB01000037.1:0-11671 GCF_002259925.1 Aeromonas sp. A35_P
CTAGCAGGCTGAGTTTGCGACGTGCTACTTTCTCGTTGGTGGTCATACGGTGACTCCAGATAACACGGTAGGGGTACCGTTTTGTTATCCGGTTTGAAGCCGTATGACCACTCCCTTTTGTGGGCAACTGTCAGGTGAATACCATCTCCATACAAATAGACTTCTCTAGTGGTAAAAGGGCGCCGAGGCGCCCTTTGTCATTGAGGGGGGCTTGATAGCCCCGACTATCAACCCGTGTTGCGCATACCGGCGGCAATACCGGCGATGGTGACCATCAGCGCCTGATCCAGCTCGGGATGCAGGGTCTCGGCATGGTTGCGCGAGCGGCCCAGCAGCTCGACCTGCAGCACGTTGAGCGGGTCTGTGTAGGGGTTGCGCAGCTTGATGGACTCCTTGATCCAGGGCTGGTCGTCGAGCAAGTCGCCCTGCGGGCGCAGCTCCAGCACCACCTGGATGGAGTCGGCAAGCTCCTGACGCAGCTGTTTGCCGAGGCCCCACAACTCCTTGGGCACCAGCCGGGTGTCGTAGTACTCGGCCAGCCAGACGTCAGCCTTGAGGAACACCATCTCCAGCATCTCGAGGCGAGTGCGGAAGAAGGGCCACTGACGGCTCATCTCTTCCAGCACGCCTTTCTGGCCGTCGGCGATGGCTTGCTGCAGCCCCTTGTGGGCGCCGAGCCAGGCCGGCAGCATCAGCCGGTTCTGGGTCCAGGCGAAGATCCAGGGGATGGCGCGCAGGCTCTCGACCCCGCCGTTGGGCTTGCGCTTGGAGGGGCGCGAGCCGAGCGGCAGCTTGCCAAGCTCCATCTCCGGGGTGGCGGCGCGGAAGTAGGGCACGAAGTCAGGATGACCGCGCACGATACTGCGGTAGTGATCGCAGGAGACTGACGCCAGCTGCTCCATCACGGCGCGCCAGCACTCCTTGGGCTTGGGCGGCGGCAGCAGGTTCCCCTCCAGCACGGCGCTGGTGTAGAGGTTGAGGCTCTGGATGGCCACCTTGGGCAGGCCGAACTTGAAGCGGATCATCTCGCCCTGTTCGGTCACCCGCAGGCCACCGCGCAGGGATCCCGGCGGTTGCGACAGGATCGCCTGATGAGCAGGTGCACCACCACGGCCGACGGTACCGCCACGGCCATGGAACAGGGTGAGGCGCAGGTTGTTGGCCTCGGCCAGTGCCACCAGGGATTCCATGGCGGCGTACTGGGCCCAGCCGGCGGCCATCATGCCCGCGTCCTTGGCGGAGTCGGAGTAGCCGATCATCACGTACTGACGGCCCTGGATGTAACCGCGATACCAGTCCACCGACAGCAGGCGCTCCATCACGGCGGTACCCGCCATCAGGTCTTCCTGGGTCTCGAACAGCGGGGCGACCGGCATGCGGAACTTGCAGCCGGCCTCTTTGAGCAACAGCTGCACCGCCAGCACGTCGGACGGCGCGCCAGCCATGGAGATGATGTAGATACCGAACGCATCGGGATCGTGCTGGGCGATGACCTTGCAGGTATCCAGGGTCTCGCGGGTCTCGTCGCTCGGCTCCCAGTCGGTCGGGATGAGCGGGCGGCGGGAGTTGAGTTCGTTGAGCAGGAAGGCCTGCTTGTCGTCCTCGCTCCACTCGGCGTAGTCGCCCATGCCGAGGTAGCGGGTCAGCTCGGAGAAGACCTGGCCGTGGCGCTCGCCATCCTGGCGGATGTCCAGCTTGACCAGATGGATGCCGAAACAGGCCAGCTTGCGCAGCACGTCCAGCAGCATGCCGTCGGCGATGTTGCCCATGCCGCAGGCGTGCAGGGAGTGGTAGCAGAGCTCCAGCGGCTCGCGCAGCTGGGCGGTGGTCTTGACCAGATCCCGGCTCTCGCTCGCCTGGCCCTGCACCTTGGCGGTGAGAAACTCCTGGGTCTCGCGCAGCTGTTCGCGCAGCTCGCGTACCAGGGCGCGGTAAGGTTCGGGGTGATCACCGACTCGCTCGCGCACGGCGTCGGTGCAGTCGGACATGGAGAGCTCGGAGGTGAGCTCCTTGATGTCCTTGTAGAACAGGCTCACCGCCATCCAGCGGCCCAGCTCCAGCACTTCGGCGGTCACCTTGGCGGTGACGAAGGGGTTGCCGTCGCGGTCACCGCCCATCCAGGAGGTGAACTTGACCGGCGCGGCATCCAGCGGCAGCCGCACACCCAGGTGGTGTTGCAGCCGCTCGTCCAGATTGCGCATGAATTCGGGGATGGCCGGCCACAGGCTGTTTTCCACCACGGCGAAGCCCCACTTGGCCTCGTCCACCGGGGTCGGGCGCTGTTCGCGGATCTCGTTGGTGTGCCAGGCCTGGTTGACCAGCTGCTCGATGCGATTGAGGATCTTGTCCCGCTCGCGGGGCAGCAGATCGGAGAGCTCCAGCGCCTCGAGGCAGTCGTTGAGCTGCACGTGCTTGTGGATCAGGGTGCGACGGGTCACCTCGGTGGGGTGGGCTGTCAGCACCAGATCGATGTCCAGCTCGCGCACGGCCTGGATGATGGCCTCCTGCGACAGGTTGGAGGCTTTCAGCTTGTCGAACATCTGCTCGAGCGGATCCGGGGTGCAGACCTGCTCTTCGCAGCGACGGGAGATGGTGTGGAACTGTTCGGCCACGTTGGCCAGGTTGAGGAACTGGCTGAAGGCGCGGGCCACCGGCAGCAGCTCGTCGTCGCTCAGGTTGCGCAGGGTGTCGAGCAGACGTTCCCGGTCCGTCTCATTGCCTTTGCGGGAGGATTTGGCCAGCTGGCGAATGGTTTCGATCTTGTCGAGGAAGGCCTGTCCCTGATGATCCTTGATGGACTTGCCCAGCAGTTGACCCAGCATGCCTACGTTGGCGCGTAGTGCGGCGTACTTTTCGTTCATTCCACATCCTTATCTTGTTGGTGCCTGACACCCATCCGGGGTGCGAGACGACCTCACTTATTGTTGTGCGATTACAACATATGCTCCGTCATCTTAGGGTGACAATCTACCCAGATTGTCTGCGCAAGGTCAAATAACAGGCCGATTCAGAACATGTATTTCCATCACCTGTCCCGAGGTGCGATGTCATGTAACTTACTTACATTCCCGTCAGTTCAGAGGCAGAAACGGCGGATCAGGTGCTGCAATACGCTGGTGGTCGGTTTGACGAACGACAGATCGAGATATTCGTCCGGCTGGTGGGCCTGGGCGATGTGGCCGGGGCCCAGCACTATGGTTTCACAACCGAGCTGCTGGATGAAGGGGGCCTCGGTGCAATAGTTCACGGATTCGGCGGCCCGACCGCTGGCCCGCTCGGCCTCGCGCACCAGCTCGGAGTCATCGGCGCAGGCATAGGCGGGGATCGGCTCGTGCAGGTGCTGCAGGTGCAGGCAACCCGGCTGGTGGATCTCGATGGGGGAGAGCGCTTCTTTGAGCATGCCCATCAGCTCGTCGGGGCCCACCTGCGGGGTGGGACGCATGTCGATGTGCAGTTCGCAGCAACCGCAGATGCGGTTCGGGCTGTCGCCCCCTTGGATGTATCCCAGATTCAGCGTGGGCTGCGGCACGGCGAATCTGTGGTCGGCGTACTTCTCCTTCAGGCTGTGCTGCAGCTTGAGCACCTGGCCCATGGCCTGGTGCATGATCTCCAGCGCGTTGACGCCGTTGGCGGGATCCGAGCTGTGACCGCTCTTGCCTGTGATGCGGATGGCTTCCGACATGTGGCCCTTGTGGGCCACTACCGGTACCAGCCCGGTCGGCTCGCCAATCACCGCGTAGTCGGGTTTCAGCTCGGCTGCGGCGGCGATGGCCCGGGCCCCCGCCATGGTGGTCTCTTCATCGGCGGTAGCCAGGATGCGCAGCGGCTTGCTGAGGGTCTTGAGGTCGATCTCCTTGAGCGCCTCGACGATAAAGGCGAAGAAGCCCTTCATGTCGATGGTACCGAGGCCATAGAGGCGGTTGCCTTCTTCGGTCACCTTGAAGGGATCCTTGCGCCAGGCCCCCTCGTCGAACGGCACAGTGTCTGTGTGGCCCGCCAGCAGCAGCCCCCCTTCACCCTGACCTATCGTCGCCACCAGATTGAACTTGCCCGGCAGCTCGGGCAGGGAGGTCACCTCGCACTGAAAGCCGAGCTGAGCGAACCAGTCGGCCAGCAGCCGGATCACCGCCTCATTGCTCTGATCCCAGCGGGGATCCGTGCTGCTGATGGACGGAATCGCAATAATATTCTTGTAGAGTGAAAAAAAATCCAGATTGGCCACCTGCTCCTCCTTGCTTCCCCGGAATGTTTCTGTTAGAAAATACAAATGCAAAGTGAGTGCATGAATATTCTGTAAGTTTGCCTGAATACGTGGCTCATCGACAAGGCTTCTAGTTGTAAGGGAAAGTTAATGTTCTGTCACCTGATCTATAACCGACGACACACACCCGCCTGAATTGCCCCTCCGCACTCGTGCATGGGGCATCGAACCCCCTTGTGCACCGCAGCACCATGCTGTGAATCTCGAACTCTGACTTGGAATACTCAACATGCTTAACACCGTTATCGTCGGTGCTAGTGGCTACGCGGGAGCCGAGCTGGCCGCCCTGGTCCAGAACCACCCACAACTCAAGCTGTTCGGCCTCTATGTTTCCGCCGGCAGCCAGGACGCCCACAAGCGTTTCTCTGCTCTGCATCCCCAGTGGGTAGGCGCGCTGGATCAGCCGCTGCTGCCGCTGGACGAAGATGGCATGACCCGGATCCTGACCCAGGCCGATCTGGTGCTGCTGGCCACCGCCCACGAGGTGAGCGCCGAGCTGGCGCCGAAGTTTCTCGCCAAGGGGCTGCCGGTGTTCGATCTCTCCGGTGCCTTCCGGGTCAGGGATCAGCAGTTCTACGCCTCCTACTACGGCTTCACCCACGACAGCGAGCAGTGGCTGGATCAGGCCGCCTACGGCCTGGCCGAGTGGAACGCCGAAGCGGTCAAGGCGGCCCAGCTGATTGCGGTACCAGGTTGCTACCCGACCGCCTCCCTGTGCGCCCTCAAGCCACTGCAGCAGGCCGGTCTCATCGCCAAGGGGTGGCAGCCCATCATCAACGCCGTCTCCGGGGTCTCCGGCGCCGGTCGCAAGGCGGCCATCAACACCAGCTTCTGCGAGGTGAGCCTCAACCCCTACGGCACCTTCAATCACCGGCACCAGCCGGAGATCAGCCACCACCTGGGCAAGGAGGTGTTGTTCCAGCCTCACCTTGGCAACTATGTGCGCGGCATCCTGGCCACCATTTATGTGCAGCTGGCGGACGGCGTGACACCGACCCAGGTGGATCAGGCCTACCTCAAGGCCTACGAGGGCAAGCCCCTGGTGCGCCTGACCGGCCAGATGCCCTCCATCCGTGGCGTCGCGGGCACCCCTTACTGCGATCTGGCCTGGCAACAGCAGGGCAACATGCTGGTGGTGGTATCCGCCATCGACAACCTGCTCAAGGGCGCCGCCTCCCAGGCCATGCAGTGCATAAATATCAAATTCGGATTTGAACCGGCCACCGGCCTGATTTAAGGACTCAAGGAAGGATCGCAACGATGAACAAGCAGACTCTGGTAATCAAGTTGGGTGGCGCACTGATCGAAAACGACGAGGCGCTGACCGCCCTGTTCGCCACCCTCAAAAGCTTTCTGGACGAGCAGCACAGACCCCTGGTGCTGGTGCACGGCGGCGGCTGCCTGGTGGATGACCTGCTCAAGGGGTTGGGTCTCACCTCCACCAAGAAGAACGGTCTGCGGGTGACCCCGTTCGAGCAGATCCCCTTCATTGCCGGCGCGCTGGCCGGTACCGCCAACAAGCAGATGATGGCCAAGGCCATCGCCACCGGCATCCCGGCGGTGGGGCTCTGTCTGGCGGACGGTGGTCTGTGCCAGGTGACCCAGCTCGACCCGGCACTCGGCGCGGTCGGTGACTGCCAGCCGGGCAACCCGGCACTGGTGGCGGGGATCCTCGCTCAGGGCTTCCTGCCGGTGGTGAGCTCCATCGGCATCACCGCCGACGGCCAGCTGATGAACGTCAACGCGGATCAGGCGGCTACCGCCATTGCCGAGGCGCTGGGCGCCGACCTGGTGATGCTCTCCGACGTGAGCGGCATCCTGGATGGCAAGGGCAAGCTGGTGCCTCAGCTCGACAAGCTGACAGCGCTGGATCTGATGGAGAAGGGGGTGATCAGCGACGGCATGGCGGTCAAGGTGAAAGCCGCCCTGCATGCCGCCGAGACCCTGGGCAAGCCGGTCTGTGTCGCCAGCTGGCGCTACCCGGATCAGCTGCTCAAGCTGCTGGCTGGCGGTGCGGTTGGCACCCAGGTCTCTCTCTGATCTCCACCGGAACAAGGAACATCCGATGCAACATCTTCTGAAAGACAGCGACTTGAGCAAGGCCCAGATCGAGGCGCTGATCGCCCTGGGCAAATCGGTCAAGGCCGATCCGAAAAAGTACGGCCAGGCACTGGCGGGCAAGAGCGTGGTGACCCTGTTCGAGAAACCCTCCCTGCGCACCCGGGTCACCTTCGACATCGGCATCGCTAGGCTGGGCGGCCACAGCGTCTATCTGGATCAGCAGAACGGCGCGCTCGGCAAGCGCGAATCGGTGAAGGATTTCGCCGCCAACCTGTCGCGCTGGTGTGATGCCATCGTCGCCCGGGTGTTCGATCACCAGACTCTGGTTGAGCTGGCGGAGCACGGCACAGTGCCGGTGGTGAACAGCCTGTGCAACCTCTACCACCCCTGCCAGGGGCTGGCGGACTTCATGACCATCAGCGAGCACTACGCCGATCTGTCCAAGGTGAAGCTGGCCTATCTCGGCGATGGCAACAACGTCAGTCACTCCCTGCTGCTGCTGGGGGCGACCCTGGGTACCGACGTGACCCTGGTCTGCCCGAAAGGCCACGGCCCGGATACCCAGATCTTCCTGCAGGCCCAGGCGCTGGCGGCCCAGGCGCTGGCGGCCCAGTCGGGGGCGACCATCCACATCAGCGACGACGTGGCGGCCATCGAAGGGTTTGACGTGGCCTACACGGATACCTGGGTCTCCATGGGTGACAACACGCCAATGGAGCAGGTAAAAGATATCTTTATGCCTTATCAGATCAACCAGGCCCTGCTCGACCGCACCGGCATCCAGCACGTGCTGCACTGCCAGCCGGCGCACCGGGAGCTGGAGATCACCTCTCAGGTCATGGACGGGCCTGGCTCCCTCATCATGGACGAGGCAGAAAACCGGATGCATATCCAGAACGCCGTGCTGCTGACCTTGCTTGGACATGGTCAGGGGCACAAATAACGGCAACCGACCCCAAATCACACCCTTTTATCGAATCATCATGGAGAGAAGTAAATGAGCGGAATCAACAAGATCGTACTGGCTTACTCGGGCGGACTGGATACCTCGGCCATCATTCCCTGGCTGAAGGAAAACTATGACGCGGAGATCATCGCCTTCGTTGCCGACGTCGGTCAGGAGCGTGACGATCTGGAAGGGATCGAGCAAAAAGCCATCGCCTCCGGCGCCACCAAGTGCATCGTCAAGGATCTGCGGGAAGAGTTCGTCAAAGAGTACGTCTACCCGACCCTGAAGACCGGCGCCGTCTATGAGGGCACCTACCTGCTGGGGACCTCCATGGCCCGTCCGGTGATCGCCAAGGCGATGGTCGAGGCCGCACTGGCGGAAGGGGCCGATGCCATCTCCCACGGTTGCACCGGCAAGGGCAACGATCAGGTGCGTTTCGAGGGTGCGGTGGCCGCGCTGGCGCCCCAGTTGAAAGTGATCGCCCCCTGGCGTCTGTGGGACATGCGCTCCCGGGAAGATCTGCTGGCCTACTTGGAAGCCCGTCAGATCCCCTGCAAGGCGACCCTGAAGAAGATCTACAGCCGCGATGCCAACGCCTGGCACATCTCCACCGAGGGTGGCGAGCTGGAGAGCACCTGGAACGAGCCGTCCGAAGCGGTGTGGCAGTGGACCGTTTCCGCCGAACAGGCACCGGATCAGCCGGAGTACGTCAAGCTGACCGTGGCCCAGGGTGAAGTGGTGGCCGTTGATGACCAGCCGCTCAGCCCGCACCAGATCCTGATGACTCTGAACGAGCGTGCCGGCAAGCACGGCGTGGGCCGCATCGACATCACCGAGAACCGGATGGTGGGCATGAAGTCCCGCGGCTGCTACGAAACCCCGGGCGGTACCGTGATGGTCGCCGCGCTGCGCGCGGTAGAAGAGCTGGTCTTGGATCGCCCGACCCGCGCCTGGCGGGAGAAGCTGGGTGCCGAGTTCTCCCACCTGGTCTATGACGGTCGCTGGTTCACCCCGCTGTGCAAGGCCATTGTCGCTTCTGCCAACGCCATCGCCGAAGATCTGGACGGTGAAGTGGTGCTGAAGATGTACAAGGGTCAGGTCACCGCGGTGCAGAAGAAGTCGCCGAACAGCCTCTACTCCGAAGACTTCGCCACCTTCGGCGCCGACGAAGTGTACGACCAGAGCCATGCCGAAGGCTTTATCCGTCTCTACACCCTGGCCAGCCGGATCCGCGCCATGAAGGAGCAGCATCAGGCTATCGGTGGCGATCACACCCACGGCTAACCCTATAGGTTCCAAGCCGCAGAAACAGGTGAGGGGGCTTGGCCCCCTCACTCATAAGCGGCGACCTGATTCCCTCGCCTGTGAGCAGGGGAAGTATAACCGATGAGCTGTGACAAGAGCGGCAGCGCCCCGGCCGCTTCTGTGAGATAACAGGGGCGGTTTTCGAATGATTTGGTGTGCTTTGTTCCCTTCTCCCCTTGCGGGAGAAGGGTTGGGGATGAGGGGGAGGTCATTGGCCATTCCCCTCATCCTAGCCCTCTCCCTGAGGGAGAGGGGATCGGTTCGCAGTTGCTGGATGTGACATGTTCAACGGCAACAGCGTCGCTCACCAGCGCACTGTTATGCAGAAAAATACAGGGCAAGAGTTCTGCGCGCAGGCCAAGGGGCCGCGCGAGTACGGCAGGCGCAAGGCGCCGCCGACAACGTATTCAAGGAGAGCAGTATGGCACTTTGGGGTGGACGCTTCAGTCAGGGAGCCGATAGCCGGTTCAAGCAGTTCAACGATTCGCTGCGGTTCGATTACCGGCTGGCGGAGCAGGATATTCAGGGCTCCATGGCCTGGGCCAAAGCGCTGGTCAAGGTGGGCGTGTTGACCGAGGGTGAACAGGGCAAGCTGCAGCAGGCGATGGAAGTGCTGCTCGCCTCTGTGCAGCAGGATCCCCAGCAGATCCTGAGTTCGGACGCCGAAGATATCCACTCCTGGGTCGAGAGCCAGCTTATCGCCGCCGTCGGCGATTTGGGCAAGAAGCTGCACACCGGCCGCTCGCGCAACGATCAGGTCGCCACTGATCTCAAACTCTGGTGCAAGGCCCAGGGCGAGCTGCTGCTCGGCTCCATCACCGCCCTGCAACAGGGGCTGGTGGCCTCCGCCCGCGCCAATCAGGCCGCCGTGCTGCCGGGGTACACCCATCTGCAGCGGGCCCAGCCGGTCACCTACGCCCACTGGGCGCTGGCCTATGTGGAGATGCTGGAGCGGGATTACTCCCGGCTGCAGGATGCCCTCAAGCGCCTCGACACCAGCCCGCTCGGCTGCGGCGCCCTGGCGGGCACCGCCTACGCCATCGACCGCGAAGCCTTGGCGCTCGATATGGGCTTTGCCGGCGCCACTCGCAACAGCCTGGATTCGGTCTCCGATCGGGATCACGTGGTGGAGCTGATGCACGTGGCGTCCCTCTCCATGACCCACCTGTCGCGCTTTGCCGAAGATCTCATCTTCTACAACACCGGCGAGGCTGGCTTTGTCGAGTTGTCCGATGCAGTCACTTCCGGCTCGTCGCTGATGCCGCAGAAGAAGAACCCGGATGCGCTGGAGCTGATCCGTGGCAAGACCGGCCGGGTGGTCGGCGCCCAGCTGGGCATGCTGATGAGCCTCAAGGCGCTGCCGCTGGCCTACAACAAGGACATGCAGGAAGACAAAGAGGGGCTGTTCGATGCCCTAGACACCTGGCACGACTGCCTCGACATGGCGGCGCTGGTGCTGATCGATCTGAAGGTCAATGGCGAGCGCACCATGGCGGCGGCCCAGGGCGGCTACGCCAACGCCACCGAGCTGGCAGACTATCTGGTGGCCAAGGGCATTCCGTTCCGCGAGGCGCACCATATCGTCGGTGAAACCGTGGTCTACGCGATCCAGGTGAAGAAGCCGCTGGAAGAGCTCTCCCTCCCCGAGTTCCAGCGCTTCAGCCCCGTGGTGGGGGAGGATGTCTATCCGAACTTGGAGCTGGAAGCGACCCTGGCCAAGCGGGTTGCCAAGGGCGGCGTCGCCCGTGAGCAGATCGAATCGGCCCTCATTGCCGCCGAACAGTGGCTGGCCAAACGCGCCTAAGCGCACAGGAACATCAAGAGAGGGCGTCAGCCCTCTTTTTTATGTCGGCTTATCAGCCTGTTTCGCTTGCCCCGATGGCGGCAAAGCGGGCATGAATCCCTGACCAGGCTGAATGGAACTCAGCGCCAACCAGAAGGAACCTGCATGTACCTGCCACCCCATTTTGCCGTCACCGACACCGAGACTCTGCACCAGCTGATCCGAGCCTATCCGCTGGGGGCTCTGATCACCCATGGTGAAGGGGGACTAGATGCCAACCACCTGCCGTTCGAATTCGCTGCTGGAGAAGGGGAACATGGTGTCCTGCGTGCCCATGTGGCCCGCAACAATCCGCTCTGGCAGGAGGTGAAAGACGGCGACGAGGTGCTGGTGATCTTCAAGGCTGCAGATGGCTACATCTCTCCCAGCTGGTATCCGGGCAAGCAGGAGCATCACAAGCTGGTGCCGACCTGGAACTACAGCGTGGTACATGCTCACGGTCGCATCCAGATCCGCGACGATGCCCGCTTCGTGCGCCGGCTGCTGGCAAATCTGACCCGCACCCATGAAGCCGCAGAGCCCGCGCCATGGAAGATGGCGGACGCGCCGCGAGACTATCTCGAGGCCATGGTGCAGGCGGTCGTCGGCATTGAAATCGAGATAACCGGGCTGGTCGGCAAGTTCAAGCTGGGTCAGAACAAGGAGGCGGCGGATCGCCTGGGCGCAGCCAATGCCCTGCAGGAGCGCGGACAGAGCGCGCTGGCAGAGGCGATGCTGACTCCACCTTCCTCACTACCCTGGCGTGGCTAGCAGGGGTCCGGCCTAACAAAAACGGCAACCTCAGGGTTGCCGTTTTTTATTGCTCACCGCCGTTCACGCACTGGCATTGAGCAGCTTGCCAACGCCTTCCCCCTTGCCATTGGGCAGGGTCTGCTTGAAGGCGAAGAGCAGCTGATCGAGGCTGAGATCGCTGTTGCCAAGGGAGCCCTTGAGGGTGTCCAGCTCACTCTGCAGGGCGTCGAGGCGGGTGCTCTGGGTGCCATTTGCCAGCTGGGTGCGGGCGGCGTCGATGGCCTGGGGCAGGGACTGGCCCGAGTACTCCTGACCCAGGGTTTGCATCAGCGCCCCCATGAAGTGGTTGATGGCGGGACGGTTTTGCTCGCTGTTTGCCTCCTTGACCGAGTGCGCGGCAAGCCTCGGCCTTCAGGCCGGGGAAGGATAGCGCGGACGCCGTAGGCGTCCTTTGCGGCGGTCAGTGTGGCGTCTGCTGCTGCTCAATGTACTGGCGGATGATCTCGATAGGCGCACCGCC
>NZ_NEVB01000038.1:0-11644 GCF_002259925.1 Aeromonas sp. A35_P
ATTTTAATTTCCGCCATTCACCTGAAACACACAGATGGAGATGTGTAGAATGATTATAAAAAAGAAGTTCGTTATGTTGGCAGCCTTGTCCACCCTGATGTGCTCTACCAGTGCCTTGGCCACTTACCGGGTCGACGTGCAGTGTCTTGATCGGGTCATCTTGACCGATGTGCATGCCGGCTATATCAAATCGGCCAGTGGCGGCCCCGACGCCGGCAATGCGGTAGTGATTTCATGGGAAAAGAATTATGAGCAGGGCAGCACGAGCTTCCATGTCTTCAAGAACCTGAATGATTACCCCGGCAGGGGCATGTTCGAGATGGCTTTGCTGGCGCTGGAACGCGGCCTGCCGGTCAGCGCCTGGGGCAATGATGCCCAGTGCTCCGGCGGGATTCATCAGTTGAAGATCACCCGCAGCTTCAACCCCTAATCCTGCCGGCGTACAGGCAGGTACGATAAATGGAGTGAACACCAAGCCGGGCCAGTCAGCTGCGCCCGGCTTTTCTCACTCTCCTGCCAGACCCCATGCATCCCACCCACTGGCCCACCGACTGGCTGGCCAGCCGCTCATACACCCGATGACACTGCGCAGATCGAGCCAGCACAGAGTGCTGGCATGGGATGGAGCCAGTGCCGGCTTATGGCAACGACCGATGGGCCAGCAGGTAGTCGATCAGGGCGCGAACCCGGCCGGTCTTGGCGCTTTCCCGCCGGTAATAGAGGTGCAGGCCGGGATGGGTCACCCACCTGGGCTCCAGCACAGGCATCAGGGTGCCGGCTGCAAGATGGGGCGCGGCCACCGGCTCGATCATCATGCCGATGCCCAACCCCTGTTTGGCAGCATCGATCATGGCGTCGGTGTCGTTGACGATAAGCGCCGTGCCCATCTCCGGGGCCGGCGTATTGTCATCGAAAGTCAGCCGCAGTGCGGACAGACGGTTGGAGGTGGTGAAGCGATAGCGGATCAGGCGATGCTCACTGAGCTGCGCCGGCGTCGTCGGCATGCCGTGCCTGGCCAGGTAGTCGGGCGAGGCGAACAGCGCCTCGCGCAGGGAGCCACTCAACGGGCGCGCTACCATGCCCTCGTCGACCCGATCGCCTGAGCGAATGCCGAGGTCGATCCCCTCCCGCAGTATGTCGACCGTGGCATCCGAGAGGTGCAGTTCCAGTTCGATCTCCGGATATTGGCGGCAAAAGCCGGCATACAGCGGCTGCAAGAAGCTCTGGAACACGTAGCGGGGCAGGGTCATTCGCACCTTGCCGGCAGGGGCGCGACCATGTTGGCCCACCAGCTCCAGTGCACCGTCGAGGGTCGTCATGGCGTGACCGGTCTGGTCGTGCAGCTGTTGCCCCGCCTCGGTCAGCTCCATGCTGCGGGTGGTACGCCGAAACAGCGCCAGCCCCACGGTCTGCTCCAGCTGTTTGAGCGCCAGACTCACGGTCGGGGCCGACATCTCGAGCCGGCGAGCAGCACCTCGGATCGACCCCTCCTGCACGATGCAGTGGAAAATCATCAGACAGTGGAAGGTGGATCCTTTCATGGTGATGGCCACTTTTGTTAGTTAATGACTAACAATCATTTTGCCCATTCCCGTCTAAAAATAAACAGTTCTCCCCCTTATAGTGGCGCCAGTCCACCCAATACGGCTTTCACAGGAGAACACGCCATGAGCAAGGTGCTGGTCATTTCCGGTCATCCCGACCTGTCCCACTCTTTTACCAACCGGGTCATCCTCGGCGAGCTGGAGGAAGCCATCGCCGGCGTCCGGGTGCGGCGCCTCGACCAACTCTACCCCGATGCCCGCATCGACGTGGCAGCCGAGCAGCAGGCCCTGCTGGAGGCCGACATTCTGGTACTGCAGTTCCCCTTCTACTGGTATTCGGTGCCGGCGCTGCTGAAAAAGTGGTTCGACGAGGTGCTGACCTTCAACTTCGCCTATGGGCCTGAGGGGGACAAGCTCAAGGGCAAGCCGCTGCTGCTCTCCCTGACCGTGGGCGGGCCGCAGGAGTCCTATCGCCCGCTCGGCTACAACCACTTCACCATTCCCGAGCTGCTCAAGCCCCTCGAGCAGCTGGCCTACCTGACCGGCATGGCCTATGAGCCGCCGGTCTGGAGCCACGGCATGGTCTATATCCCCGAGGTCTACAACACCCGGGAGCTGGTCGAGGCTCGCGCTCGCGACCATGCCAGCCGACTGATCGCCGCCATCCGGGAGTTGCAGCAGGCGAACTGAACAGGGGAGCGGTCGTCCTTCTCGATGGCGCAGAAGCGGTCCGGATAGGCAGCCCGCCATTTTGGGCATATCTTGTCGAACAGGCCCTGCCAGGGTGACAGGGCCCCTTCACGAGGTGCAACGATGAAACGAGCAATCCAGGCCGCCCTGCTGGCCGTCACCATGGCCGCCGGGGCGCAGGCTGCCGACAAGGTCACCACAGTGCCGGTGCAGTTTGCCAAGGGGGCCCACAGCGCCCAGCTCAAGGGCAGCTTCGCGGGCTACGACACCATTCACTACACGCTGGTGGCCAAGGCGGGCCAGACCATGACGGTCAAGATCGGCGGCAGCAGCAACGCCAATTTCAACCTCTTTGCCCCCGGCGCCCAGCCCGGCCAGGCAGAGGCAATCGGTCGCAACGACGGCGATGGCCAGTGGCAAGGCGCCCTGCCCACCTCTGGCAAGTACCTGATCCAGGTCTATCAGATGCGCGCCTCCGCCCGCCGCGGCGAGCAGGTGCCCCACACCCTCTCGGTCAGCATCCAGTAAGCCCCGCCAACGCGATGCCCGTGCAACCACCGCCATGCCCCATTCCGGGCTGGGCATGACGGCGGCCTGCTGGTAGGGTGATGCCATCAATTAATCAACGACCGAGGCACTATGCAACGCAAAACCCTGGCCCTGCTGCTGGCCAGCCATCTGCTGGTGGGCGCCGCCGGCTTTGTGGCCGGCATCTATGCCCTGCCGATCCTGATCGCCCCGCCCGCCCCCGCCAACGAACAGGTGGCCGCCCGGCAGGCTCAAGCCAGCTTTCACGGCACCTTTCGCCGGGATCTGCAAGACAGCGACCGGCTGCACTGGGGCGAAGGGCAGGTCAGCATAGGGCCCGATGCCATCAGCCTGATGGGCAGGCTGGCGCCGGGCCCCGACTACCAGCTCTACCTGTCGCCCACCTTCGTCGAGACCGAGGCCGACTTTGCCCGCCTGAAGGAGAAGATGGTGAAGGTCGGGCCAGTGAAGACCTTCGACAACTTTATCGTCCCCCTGCCTGCCGATGTGAACCCGGCCGATTACGACAGCGTGATCATCTGGTGCGAGACCTTCGGCCAGTTCATCACCGCCGCCCGCTACCGGCCGTAGCCCCGTCAGTACTGCACCATAAAAAACGGCGCCATAAGGCGCCATTTTCTGTCGCAGCCTGCCGCGGCAGACCGGGGGGATTCAGCCCCTTCAGCCGGTATAGACCGGCAGCAGGCCCGCCATGTTGAGCAGGTGGAAGGCGGCGGTCAGCACCCCGAACAGGAAGACGCCGACGATCATCGGCATGCCACCCGGTGCGCGGAACCCCTCGTCCTTGCCCTCCTGCTTGCCGGCGCGCACCTTCCAGGCCAGCAGGGCCGGGATGATACAGGTCCACAGGGTGGCCACGGCACCCGCGTAGCCGATGGCCATCAGGAAGCCGAACGGGAACAGCAGGGAGAGCAGCAGCGGCGGCAGGAAGGTGGCAGCCCACGACTTGGCACGGCCCTGGCGGCTGTTGTCGAACTTGAACAGATCCGCCAGATAGTCGAACACCCCCAGCCCCACTCCGATGAAGGAGGAGAGGATAGCCGCCATGGAGAAGGCGTTGAGGGCGCTGGCGACCGCCTCGGATTCAATCACCGAGGCCAGCGCCTTGAGCAGCACGTCGACGTTGCCGCCCTGCGCCACCACGGGCCCGAACTCGCTGCGCGGCAGGTTGCCGAACACGCTCACCAGCCAGATGAGGTAGAACAGCAGCGCGATGGCGGTGCCACCGAGGATGGCGTAGCGGGCACGGCGCTCTTCACCGTAGTAGGCGCGCATGGACGACACCGAGTGGTGATAGCCGAACGAGGTGAGCGCCACCGGCAACATGGCCAGCGCATAGGGGGCATAGCTGGCGTGCTGGCTCAGAGTGTCGAACAGCAGGGTCGGCTTGATGTTGATGGAGAGCCCGGAGATGCCAAACACAAAGCTGAGCCCCATGGCGATGACCAGCACTACGGAGATGCGATCCACTGCCCGGGTGGAGTGCCACACCAGGCCGGAGAAACCCAGGGTAAACAGGATGGAAGCCCACTGGCTGCCGATGCCGGTCATGCCGTCTATGATGAGGCCGGCCGAGGTGATGTAGGCGTAGAGCAGGATGCCGCCGACGAAATAGACGGTGAGGTTGTTGAAGGCGTTGACCTTCTCCCCCAGCAGCTCACGGGTGACGGTATCGAACGACACGCGCAGCGGATAACCCTGATAGGACTCCAGCAGCATCCAGCCGGAGACTGTCATCACTATCATGGTCAGGGTGATGGCCAGTACCGACCAGAGGGTCCAGGCGCCCGCCCCTGCACTCGGCAAACCCAGCATGCCAGCCCCGACACAGACGCCGGCAATGATGCATGCCCCGCCTACCAACGATGGTTTCTGTCCCATTTACTTCTCCAAAGACGATTGTGGATCTGATCGCGACCGCGGACCGTTGCATTTGCTACGCCGGTTGTCATGGTAGATCGCGCTCATCTAGGTGCCGGCGCCCGGCGCTGACTGCTTCGAAGAGGAAGCGAGGTGCGCTCAGGACTGACTGCCGGTCCGGCACGGCAGCAGAGCCGCCATGTCGGGGAAGGGACTTTACCCTGCTCCCCCTCAGGTATCAAATTCGGGTGCATTTTTCAGGCAGCCCGGCCCCCTGGGCAGACCGCCTTTGACCGGCGTGTCGGTATTCAATGGGTCAGCTGCGGCAGCAGTTGCAGCAGCTGGGCCCGTACCTCGAGCGGTGTCTGGCTGACCCAGATCCCCAGCAGGCCGTAAGCGAGCAGCGGCAACACCAACAGCAACAGACAGAGCAGCCCCAGCAAGCGTGGAGGGCTGAGCCTGCGCCCTTTCGTGCCCAAATGCAGCGCATCGGCCCGCTTGGGGCAGGCGGCCACGCAGCTCAGGCAGCTGGTGCACTCGAGGCTGTGCACCGCGATGAGCTGATGCACCTGGATGCGCGACGGGCAGGCCCGGCTGCACTTGTCGCAGTCGTGGCCCTGGCTTCGCAGGCAACTGGCCGGATCGCGGCGGATGCGCAGCACCGTCAAGAGACCGAGCAGGGCCAGCCAGGCGCCATAGGGGCAGAGATAGCGGCAAAACCCTTGCCGGAAGGTGGCGGTGAGCAGCAGCACCCAGCCAAGGCAGAGACCCGAGATCAGGGTCAGGTTGAAGAAGAAGGCCCCCATCTTCATGTCCACCGCCTGATGGTAGGGGCTGGTGAAGTAGCCGGGCAGAGCGGCGCTTGGCACCGCGATCAGCACGATAAACAGCAGGAAAGCGAGCACCAGAAACTTCTGGCCGAGCAACACGACATCGAGCCAGCGCGGCGGGGTCCACTCCCCCGACAACAGGCGAGAACGCAGGCCGTGCAGCCACTCCCCCACCAGCCCGAGCGGGCAGAACCAGGCGCAGAAGGCCCGCCCCAGCAGCAGGGCCGACAGCGAGAGCACCAGCACGGTGACGGTGGCCGCCGGATGGTGCGGATCCACCAGCCCCTGCCCGAGCCAGGCCCGCAGCCCAAGCCCACCGGCGATGGGCAGGAAGCCGTCCACCACGTCAGGGCGCACCAGCCAGGGGCTCATCCCCTGCCCCAGCTGCCAGACATGCAGGCCGTACTGCAGCGTCACCAGCCCCCAGCAGAGCAGTAGCCACTGGCGCGTGCGCCCCCGCAGCCACTGGCTGTCGAGCGCCTTGAGGGCGGGCCGCGGCCGCAGGTAGTGCCAGAAGGCAAGCGCGGCGGCCACCAGCCCCAGGCCGAGCCAGAGCAGGCTGTCCGCCGCCAGCAGCCAGAGCATGAGCAGCAGGCCGAGGGCAAGACGCCACTGCCAGCCGGATCGCGCCTGCCACGCCAGCAGCACCAGATAGGCCAGGCCGGCGGCCATGGTCACGGCTTCGATCACGCTCATGTTTCCCTCACTGCCTCATCCACCACTGGCGGCAAGGATAACGGACATCTGAATTGATTATTTTGATCTGCATGAGCAGAGGGGGACATTCGCGCTCATGCCCCTCCCCATGGTTGAACCTTATGCCTTGCGGCTGTTGAGCAGCGGCTGGTCCGACTCGAACTGATGTGCCAACCCCAGACCCATCAAACAAAAACCCCCTCGCTGGCGAGGGGGTTTGCATACGCAACAAGGTGAGGACAGGCTAGCCGCGGGCGCGGCGCAGGTGGTAGTCGACGTGATAGTCGTTGGCATTGCGGAACATGATGGAGTAGTTGAGAAACTCGCCGTTCTCACCGTATGAAAGCGAGGTGAGCCGCAGGATGGGCGCCCCCTGCTCGATGTGCAGCAGCTCGGCCATGCGCCGGTCGGCCAGCACGGCGCTGAAGCTTTCGTAGTTGCCGGCGATGGGGAGCTGGCACTCGTTCTCGATGTAGGCGAACTTGGATCCCTCCAGATGGGCCACCGAGAGGGTGCGAAACAGCCGCACCGGCATGTAGCTCTCCTCCACCAGCAGGGCCCGGCCGTCCACCGAACGCACCCGATTGGAGAAGTAGACCGGCTCGTTCACCTTGATCCTGAGCTGGCTGGCGATGGCGGGTGGGGCCGGCATGGTGCGAAACTCCAGCACCTCGCTGGTCAGGCTGCGGCCCTGTTCACGCATCAGTTCGGTGAAACCGCTCAGCCCCTTGGTCTCGTGCTGCACGTCCTTCTTGGTCACGTAGGTGCCGCTGCCGTGGCGCCGCTCCACCAGCCCCCACTCGATCAGCATGTCCACCGCCTTGCGCACCGTCATCCGCGATACCCCGAACTGACTCGCCAGAGTTTTCTCGCTCGGCAGGACATCCCCCACCCGGCAATCCGCCCCGTTGACCCGGATACGCAATCGATCCGCCACCGATTTGTAGATCACTGCTAGACCTCTCCTCACCCAGCCGGGGTGGCGACCCATTCGCTCGCCTTTATTTCAACCAGCTGAAAATAAACAATTTTAAATTCAAATAACCCGATAAAAACGTCACAAAAACAAGACGTACAACAATATCGCAAAATTTAGATCTCTTTGTCTAAATAAGTGCATGCGCCGGATCACATAACCACCACATATTTCATGAGGGCCTGATCGCTTGTTGTTAGGTTCAATTCAGCAACACGACAACAGCAGTCAGACAATTCTCTAATAAAAAGGGACGCTATATGCTCAGTCAAATTCAACGTTTTGGCGGGGCAATGTTTACGCCTGTATTACTGTTTCCATTCGCAGGTATGGTGGTAGGCATTGCAATCATGCTGAAAAATCCCATGTTCGTGGGAGAGACACTGGCCAATCCTCAGGGACTGTTTTTTCAAATAGTTCATATTATTGAAGAGGGTGGCTGGACAGTATTTCGAAATATGCCGCTGATATTTGCCATCGGCCTGCCGATCGGTCTGGCAAACAAGGCTCAGGCCCGTGCCTGCCTCTCTGTGCTGGTCAGCTTCATGACCTGGAACTACTTCATCAATGCCATGGGGATGACCTGGGGCGACTATTTCGGGGTCGACTTCAACCAGGCGGTGGGTGGCGAGAGCGGGCTGGCCATGGTGGCCGGCATCAAGACCCTGGACACCAGCATCATAGGTGCCATCGCCATCTCCGGCATCGTCACCGCCCTCCACAACCGGCTGTTCGACCGACAGTTGCCGGTCTTTCTCGGCATCTTCCAGGGCAGCTCGTTCGTCACCATAGTCGCCTTCTTCGTGATGATCCCCTGCGCCTGGCTGACCCTGCTGGGCTGGCCCAAGGTACAGATGGGCATCGCCTCCCTGCAGGAGTTCATGCTGGTCTCCGGCCCGCTCGGCGTCTGGGTTTACACCTTCCTTGAGCGGATCCTGATCCCGACCGGCCTGCACCACTTCATCTACGGCCCCTTCATCTTCGGCCCGGCCGCGGTGGAAGGCGGTATCCAGCTCTACTGGGCCCAGCACATGCTGGAGTTCAGCCAGAGCACCCGGCCGCTGATCGAGCTGTTCCCCCAGGGCGGCTTCGCCCTGCACGGCAACTCCAAGATCTTCGGGGCCATGGGAATTGCACTCGCCATCTACGCCACCGCCGCCAGGGAGAACAAGGCCAAGGTGGCCGGCCTGCTGATCCCGGCCACCCTGACCGCCATGCTGGTGGGGATCACCGAGCCACTCGAGTTCACCTTCCTCTTCATCTCGCCGCTGCTGTTCGCCATCCATGCCCTGCTGGCTGCCACCATGGCGACCGTGATGTACCTGTTCGGGGTCGTCGGCAACATGGGCGGGGGTCTGCTCGACCAGTTCCTGCCGCAGAACTGGATCCCCATGTTCCACAATCACGCCGGCATGATGTTTACCCAGATTGCCATCGGCCTGACCTTTACCGGGATCTGGTTCCTGATATTCCGCACGCTCATTCTGAAATTCAATTTGAAAACCCCTGGGCGGGATGAAAGCGAAATAAAACTGTATTCCAAGGCCGATTATCAGGCCGCCAAAAAACAACGTGGCCATGATATTGCCGGCCATATCCTGGCGGCGCTCGGTGGTGCTGAAAATATCAACAGTCTGAACAACTGCGCCACCCGGCTGCGCATATCGCTACGCGATGCGGGTCTGGCGGCAGCGGATGATGCTTTCAAACAATTGGGTGCCCACGGCGTGGTTCGCCACGGTGACAGCATCCAGATCATTATCGGTCTGCATGTGCCCCAGCTGAGGGAAAACATGGAGAGCCTGATGAACACCCCCTCCTCCTCTTCTTTCGTAACGGAGTCATGATCATGAAAAAATTCTCTGTCGTCATTGCCGGCGGTGGCAGCACCTTTACCCCGGGCATCGTTCTCATGCTGCTGGAGAACCAGCACCGCTTCCCGCTGCACGAGATCAAGTTCTACGACAACGATGGCGCCCGCCAGGAGGTGATCGCCGAAGCCTGCCGCGTCCTGCTCAAAGAGAGAGCCCCGGACATTGCCTTCAGCTACGGCACCGACCCCAAGGCGGCCTTCAGCGGGGTGGACTTCGTGATGGCCCACATTCGGGTCGGCAAGTACCCCATGCGCGAGCTGGACGAGAAGATCCCGCTGCGCCATGGGGTGGTCGGCCAGGAGACCTGCGGCCCAGGCGGCATTGCCTACGGCATGCGTTCCATCGGCGGCGTGCTGGAGCTGGTCGACTACATGGAGCAGTACTCGCCGGATGCCTGGATGCTGAACTACTCCAACCCGGCCGCCATCGTGGCCGAGGCGACCCGTCGCCTGCGTCCCCACGCCAGGATCCTCAACATCTGCGACATGCCCATCGGCATCGAGGGGCGGATGGCCCAGATCGCTGGCCTGCCGTCACGCAAGGAGATGCGGGTGCGCTACTACGGCCTCAACCACTTCGGCTGGTGGACCCGCATTGAGGATCTGGCGGGCAACGACCTGATGCCGGCCATCAAGGCCCACGTGGCCAAACACGGCTATGTGCCCAAGCAGGCCGGCCACGCCGAGGCCAGCTGGAACGACACCTTCGCCAAGGCCAGGGACGTGTGGGCCCTTGATCCGGACACCCTGCCCAACACCTATCTGAAGTACTACCTCTACCCGGACTATGTGGTGGCCCACTCCAATCCGGAGCACACCCGCGCCAACGAGGTGATGGAGCACCGCGAGAAGCAGGTGTTCAGCGCCTGCCGCGCCATAGTGGCGGCCGGCAACGCCTCGGCCGGCGAGCTGGAGATCGACGAGCACGCCTCCTACATAGTGGATCTGGCCACCGCCATCGCCTTCAACACCCAGGAGCGGATGCTGCTGATCGTGCCGAACCGGGGCGCCATCCCCAACTTCGACCCGGAGGCCATGGTCGAGATCCCCTGCCTGGTAGGCAGCAGCGGCCCCGAACCGCTGCAGGTGGGCAACATCCCGCTGTTCCAGCAGGGCATGATGGGCCAGCAGGTGGCCGTCGAGAAGCTGGTGGTGGAGGCGTGGATCGAGCGCTCCTATCAGAAGCTGTGGCAGGCGATCACCCTCTCCAAGACGGTGCCGAGCGCCTCGGTGGCCAAAGCCATCCTGGACGACCTGATCGCCGCCAACCAGGAGTACTGGCCGCCACTGCAATAAACGCGGGCCAAACAAAAACCCCCTCGCTGGCGAGGGGGTTTTCTTGTTGCTGGCTCTGCCGTGGCGCGATCAGCGCAGGGACTTGACCGAGCGGCGGACGATCAGCTCCGGCTGCACCGTCATCGACTCGACCTCCAGCTCCTTGTTGCGGATCCGGCTCACCAGCTGCTGCACCGCCAGCAGGCCGAGCTCGGCCTTGGGGTGGCGGATGGTGGTGAGCGGCGGGCTGGAGAAGCGCGCCATCTCCACGTCGTCATAACCGATAATGGAGATGTCGTCCGGCACCTTGACCCCGGCTTCCCAGGCGGCGCAGATGGCGCCGATCGCCATGGGATCGTCGAAGGCGAACACCGCGGTCGGCCGCGGGGTGAGGGCCAGGATCCGCTGCATGGCATCGAAGCCGCTCTGGCTCTCGTAATCCCCTTCGAAGACCTGCTCGTCTTTCAGGGTCAGCCCCTGTTCGGCCAGGGCATCGCGCACCCCGTCCAGCCGCTGCTGGGTGGTCGGTTTGGCCAGCTGACCGGTGATGCAGACGATGTCGCGGTGACCCTGCTCCAGCAAATGACGCACGGCCAGGCGCGCACCGATGCGGGCGTTGTCATTGATGACGTTGGCAAAGTCGCACTCGGTACCCCAGTCCAGCACCACTTGCGGCACATTTTTGTGAATGCGCAGCATGTCGCGCAGCGGGGTATCGATGTCGGTTCCCAACACCAGCAGACCGTCGACCCGCTTCTCCATCAGCATGCGCAGGTAGTGCTGCTGACGGGGCGGCTGGTTCTCGGTGTTGCAGAGGATCAGGCTGTAGCCCTGCTCGAAGCAGTACGCCTCCACCCCCTGTACCACTTCCGCAAAGAAGGGGTTGGCACTGGTGGTCACCAGCATGCCGATGGTCTTGGTCGAGTTTATCTTGAGGCTGCGCGCTACCGAATTGGGCGCGTAGTTGAGTTCTGCCACCGCCTCAAGCACTTTTTGGGTTGCGTCTTCGCTGACCCGACGGGTGTGATTGAGTACATGTGAGACGGTGGAGATGGATACGCCTGCGCGGGAGGCGACATCCTTGATAGTGGCCATCTCTGTCTCCTGAAGATCAAAGGCGGAACATTAGCAGATTTCCCGAATAAAGGCTTGGTTTTAACGAGTGCTGCCAATGAATTGTCAATGCTGGCTAATCTAGGCGGTCATTTCTATTTGCGCAAACGGATTTTGGTCAAAATGGGAGCATCGTCAGAGTAAAATATCGTCAGTTTTTTCATCTATCATTTATCAAAAGCGCGCCTTGTTGAGAAGATGTTAATTGCCATCATCAGCATCAACCTCTAAATAGACA
>NZ_NEVB01000039.1:0-11530 GCF_002259925.1 Aeromonas sp. A35_P
CCCGTCCGCCGCTCGCCGGCAAAAGTAGCAAGCTACTTTCCCGCTGCCGCTCGACTTGCATGTGTTAGGCCTGCCGCCAGCGTTCAATCTGAGCCATGATCAAACTCTTCAATTTAAGTTTGGTTGCTTCGAAAAGCGGCTCAATGAATTGCTGAATTAACTGCTGCAACTTAAAAGTTGCTTTGGTCACTTCATCAGACATTGAAAATCAAAAATTGTTTTTGATGCTCGATGCTGTGAGTGCCCACACAGATTGCTTGATTCAAATTGTTAAAGAGCGTGGCGCTTGTCGCGCTGAGGTGGCGTATAATACCTTCCTCACTTCGAAAGTCAAGCGGTTGTTTTCGCTTTTCTTTCGGCGCTGGCTTCACGAGGAAGCCAGCTCATCAGGCTGGCGTGTTCTGCCGTGCTGGTAGGGGCGCATTATAGGGAGGCGCGCCGCGATGACAAGGGCTTTTTCACCAAAAAAAATCGTTCGCTCAGATATGCAGCAAAGCGGTTCTATTTCGCTCTCATCACCACCATTTCGGGCTTTCATTGGATTTAAATTGAACATTTGAAAAGCCACTTTATAATTGTCTTTTCAAATGTTCAATTAAGGTCTCGCCATGCATCAGATTCTGGATAGCCGCAAAGAGGAGAAAATCGTTCCTCTGTTCCGTCTCGGGTTTAGGCCCTTCTTTCTGCTTGGCGCCTTGTTCTCGGCATTGGCGATGCTGGGCTGGCTGGGGCAGCTCAATGGCTGGTTCGTTCTGACGGGGATTGGCAACCCCATCTGGTGGCATGCTCACGAGATGTTGTTTGGTTTCGGGGCGGCGATCGTCGCGGGATTTCTGCTGACGGCAGTACAAAACTGGACCGCTCACCCCGGGGTCAGGAGCTGGTCCCTGGTGCTGGTCGTCGTGTTGTGGGCATTGCCGAGGGCATTGCTGCCCTGGCTGGGTGAACACAATACCTTATTGATGGCGGCAGACCTGCTCTGGTTGCCTCTTTGTGCCTAGTATCTGGCCAAACCCATAGTGGTAACCAGGCAGTGGCGCAACCTCTTCTTTGTGCCTCTGCTTGTCGTTCTGACCCTGCTCAACGCCGCCAGCTGGCTGTGGCAGGCGCAGTGGGCTGACATGGAACATCTGCTCATTACTACGGTGCTCTTGTTTACAACCCTGATCGCCGTGATGGGAGGGCGAGTCATCCCCTTCTTTACCGCCAGAGCCACCGGGATGGAAAAAGCCGTCCCAATTCTCTGGCTGGAGCGGGCTGCCCTTGCCACGCTGTGGCTCATACTGGTGAGCTGGCTGCTGCTGCCCACCCCATGGGCAACCAGCCTCTACCTGCTTCCTCTATATATAGTGGCGGCCGTTTTGCACTTGTGGCGCCAGTTGCGTTGGCGACTGCCGTCCACCCTTGGCCAATCCCTCTTGTGGTCGCTGCACCTCGCCTACCTGTTTATTCCTCTCGGTCTGCTCGCCCTTGGTGCTCTGGCTGCCGGCTTACCCATCAGCTTGTCGTTGGCCAGCCACTTGCTCAGTGCCGGCTGCATGGGGACCATGATCCTGGGGATGATAGCGCGGGTCTCCCTCGGCCACAGCGGTCGGCCCTTGCAGGTGGGGCGCAGGATCCAGTGCGCGTTCGGGCTGGTCATCATGGCCGCCCTGCTCCGGGTGCTGATCCCGCTGCTTTGGCCGGCCTATACCCTGTACGGCTGGAACCTGAGCGGCCTGGCCTGGAGCCTGGCATATGCTCTGTTTGTCTGGGTCTATGCCCCCATACTGACCAGCCCCCGGGCAGATGGGCGTCCTGGCTGACCCGTGAGGGTCAAGATCTGCTGGCCGGATAGTGGATCAGATTGTGGAAGATGGCAGGGGCCACCCCCTGATTTCGATAGCCATGGGGGCGGTCGGCCGCGAAACGCACCGCCTCCCCCTGCGTCAAAGAGCGCCACTCCCCTTCCACCAGCACTTCCATCTGGCC
Organism: Aeromonas sp. A35_P; assembly: GCF_002259925.1. Lineage (NCBI taxonomy): Bacteria > Pseudomonadati > Pseudomonadota > Gammaproteobacteria > Aeromonadales > Aeromonadaceae > Aeromonas > Aeromonas sp. A35_P. Next base: position 1,972 of record NZ_NEVB01000039.1, read on the forward strand.
GCTGATGACGATGACATGTTCGGTCACCCCGGGTTCATGGGGTTCTGACTCTCGTTGATAGCCGGGCAACAGAGTCAGCTCAAACAATTCGAAACCAAAACGCCCCTCATAAGGGAAGAGGGGAGCGACCTGCATCCCCTCTCCCGCTGGCTGCTGGCGAATCGCATCTGCGGTGCGATAGAGCACTTCCCCCTGCCCTGCCGGAATCGGCTCGATAAAGCTGGAGAAAGAGACTCGAAAGCCGGTGGCAATCTTCCACAGGGTGGCCACCGTCGGGCTAGACTCCCCCCGTTCAATCTGGCCCAGCATGGCCTTGCTCACTCCCGTTTCCCGCGCCGCCACATCCAGGCTCCAGCCCAGCTCGCTGCGCAAGTCCTTTAGACGTTGGGCCAGATGCTGATGCATCTCTTGCATGACTGCCTCTTTGTTGCGCTTGCTTGAATCGCCTTGTGCGCTATAACGCACAGCGATATAGTCTGAAGCAATATTGTACGCAATAACGCACAAGCCGTCACAACCCCACAAGGACGTCACCATGCCCTTTGCCCTCCCCCATCTGGTCGCCGGCTTCATCGCCGTGATGGTCGGCTATACCAGTTCGGTCATCCTGATCATTCAGGCAGCCACGGCAGCAGGGGCCGATGCTGCCCAGCTCGCCTCCTGGCTATGGACGCTGGGCATCGGCATGGGTATCAGCTGCATCGGCCTATCCCTCTACTACCGCATCCCTGTCTTGACCGCCTGGCCGACCCCGGGTGCCGCCCTGCTCATCACCAGCCTGGGCAACTTCACCCTGGCCGAGGCCATCGGCGCCTTCGTTATCTCTTCTCTGTTGATCACCCTGTGCGGCATCAGCGGCTGGTTCGACCGGCTGATGCGCCATATCCCGGCCCAGCTGGCGGCGGCCATGCTGGCCGGGGTATTGCTCAAGTTCGGACAGGATCTGTTCAAGGTTGCGCCAGCCGATCCCTTGCTGCTCGGCAGCCTGTTGCTGGCATTCCTGCTCGGTCGCCATCTCTGGCCCCGCTATACCATGGTGCTGGTGCTGGCAGTCGGGATCCTCATCTGTCTGTTGCGAGGGGAGCTACAGCTTGACGCCATTCACTGGCAACTGGCCGGCCCGGTCATGGTCTGGCCAGAGTTCTCTTTTGATGCCCTGTTCGGCATTGCCCTGCCGCTGTTCATCGTCACCATGACCTCCCAGAACATGCCCGGCATTACCATTTTGCGAGCCCACGGCTATCAACCCGCTACCTCCTCTCTTATCACCTGGACCGGCCTGACCGGCCTGCTGCTGGCCCCCTTCGGCGGCTACGCCTTCAACCTGGCGGCCATCACGGCAGCCATCTGCATGGGGAAAGAGGTGGATCCGGACGCCAACCGACGCTGGCCCGCGGCGGTGTGGGCCGGCGGCTTCTATCTGCTGACCGGTTGTTTCGGGGCCACGGTGGCGGCCCTTTTCACGGCCTTCCCGACCACGCTGGTGACCTGTGTCGCCGGGCTGGCGCTACTCGGCACCATCGGCAGCAGCCTGCACACCGCATTGCAACACGACGATGCCCGTGAGACCGCCCTGCTGACCTTCATCATCACCGCCTCCGGCATCAGCCTGCTCGGCATCGGCGCCGCCTGCTGGGGATTGCTCGTCGGCATCATCCTGCATCAAGTCAACCAGCGGAGAAACTGACCTGACCATCTGGGGAGCCCCCCGTGAGACACCGCACATAATTCAGAGAATTTGGTTCACAGCTGAAACTAATTGCCATTAAGTGGGGGCGAGGCACTTCTTCTTCCCCGATGCGTGCCTCATGTCAGACTCATAAACTGGAGAATAATAATGAGGAATCAGGCTGTCATTTTGTTACTGGCACTGCTGGGCGCCACCACCGCCCAGGCTGCCGACACCGATCGGGAGCTGGCCCGCCAGCTCGCGCTGCAGCAGAAGAACCTGTTGCCGCTGCTGAGCAATCAGGAATACCAGAGCCCACTGCCCAACCTGCTGCAAAAAGCCAGCCCGCGCCTGAAACGCCAAGCCCGGGATGCCAACCAGGCGGCCATCAGCCGGCAAGGGCTGGACGGCGAGGTCAAGGAGCTGATGCAGCTGCGACTGGCCAACCCGGAACAGGCCGCCGCGATGCAACAGGGTGTCGAGCCGTTGGTCGCCTATGTACCGAGCGGAGATGAGAAGAGCTGGAGCGCCATCGAAGCCTTCGACAGCGCCGGCAACCCCGTCTATCTGGATGTGGACAAGGCACCGGCCCGTCCGGTTCTGGTCGTGGAGGCCGATCCCGTCAAGGCCAAGAACGCCGGCCTCAAGGTGATCCGCAAAGCGCTGGCCGCCGCTGACATGCAGGTGGCTCCCCGTGCGGCTGCCAGCACGGCGCCGCTCAAGACCAGCATCCTGAAGAAAATTCGGTTGAAGGATGATCAGGAGCCCTGGCTGCTGGGTGCGGCCGAAGTGTATGCGGTGGTCGCGGGGGTCAATCCCAGCCGGGATGAGCCCGTGGTCGACATCGTCGACATGCCCTATCTCGACTATGACAACACCGACTACACCCCCAACCAGATCCTGGTCTACTGGGATCGCTATCGCTGGGGTGCCGTCGACATCGTCATGATGGAGCAGGACGACAACGTCAACTACAAGGAGCTGAGCGGCCTGTTCATCGATGCCCTCAAGCTGGCCTTCACTGCTGGCGGCGTGCCCGAGGCACTGCCCTTCCTCGATCTCGGTGGTCGCATCGTCAAAGCGCTGCCCGACTCCTGGATGACCAACAACGATGACTATCTGGATACCTTCTACACCCTGGAGCAGGACCAGAGCTATCACCAGTATCCCGGCGCCGCCGGCAATGCGGTGATCGATCTCGAACCCAAAGAGATCGCCCCCACCAGACCCTGATTGGTCGCCATGACAAAAAAGCCAATGAGCGACTCATTGGCTTTTTTTGTACCCGCGATCCGTTACGGCTGGCCTTTCGGCCTCACCCCCAGGGTGTGGCAGATGACGTAGGTCAGCTCGGAGCGGTTCAGGGTATAGAAGTGGAAATCCTTCACCCCCTCCTGACTCAGCACCCGTACCTGATCGATGGCGATGCTCGCCCCCACCATGTTGCGGGTCATCTGATCATCATCCAGCCCCTCGAAACGCTGATGCATCCAGCGCGGGATCTTCACGTTGGTGAAACCGGCAAACTTGGCCAGGGTCTGGTAGTTGGAGACCGGCAGGATCCCCGGCACGATTTCCGCATCGATGCCAATGGCGGCGCAGCGATCCCGAAAACGCAGGTAGGTCTCGACGTCAAAGAAGAACTGGGTAATGGCGCGGTTGGCACCGGCATCGATCTTGCGCTTCAGGTTGAGCAGATCCGACTGCGCACTGCGCGCTTCCGGGTGACCTTCCGGGTAGGCGGCCACCGAGATATCGAAGTCCGCTTCGGCCTTGAGCAGGGCTACCAGGTCGGTGGCATACATCTCCGGCTTTTCCAGCCCCTGGGGGAGGTCACCGCGCAGCGCCACGATATGGCGGATGCCGCTGTTCCAGTAGTCGCGGGCAATGGTGCGCAGCTCGTCGCGGCTGGCGTCGATACAGGTCAGGTGCGGGGCGGCGATCAGACCGGTCCGCTCCTTGATGTCCTTGATCACCTTGTGCGTGCGATCCCGGGTGCCCGAGTTGGCACCATAGGTCACCGACACGAATTTGGGCTCCAGCACCTTCAATCGCTCGATGGATTGCCACAGGGTATTTTCCATCCCTTCACTGTTGGGCGGAAAAAACTCGAAACTGACCGAAATGTCGCCACTCAAATCTGCCAGACTCTGGTTGAGTGCCTCAACCTGACGTGCGCTGTGAAATCCCATCTGCTCTCTCCCTGCCCTGCAATCCATTTCTCTACGTCAAAACGGATGTTTGGACTTCTAAACGTCTTTCTATCTTTATGAGAAAATGACACAAAGTCAACACTGTTTTACAGCGAGATGAAGGCCGCCGATTTTTATTTGGCAATAAAGCCAAAGTAACGATTGGCACCCCATCCCAAAATCCGGCGAGTCGCGTTATGATGAACGCAGATCGTCCTGGACGTTCTGAATCTGCGTGTGATTGTTTGGCCGGAGGTTTCTCCGGCCCCTTTTCAACCTCTTCCCCTTCCTGCCGATAACCAATTGAACCATTCGCAGGAGCATCATCATGGACACCCACCCCGGCTTTGCCACCGACTTGCTGTTCGATCGCTATCAGGGCAACGTGGTCGACCATGAGCAGTTCTGGGCCGTGCGCACTCCCGATGCTCCCGATTACTACTTTGGCAACTATCTGCTGCTCCCCTTCCCCCCCAGCGATCACGACAAGGGCTGGCTCGAGGCCAGTTTCGACAAGCTGATCGGGCAGGATCCCCGGGTCAGACACCGCACCTTCCAGTGGCCTCTCGCGGCCGGCCAGAACAGCCGGGTCGCCGGCTTCGTGGCGGCGGGATACCAGTACATGGAGTGCGTGGTGCTGGCACTGGAGGCAGAAGGCTGGCAACCGCCAGCCGCGACGGTGGCTGCGCGCCCCTTTACCCCGACCGACTGGGACGAGTGGCTGGCCTTTGAACTGGAGGAGCGGGATCCCGGCCACTCGGAGCAGAGCTACCTGCCCTATCTGCAATCACGCCGCCAGTTGTATGAGGCGATGATCGGGGACGGGCTGGGTCAGTGGTGGGGGATCTGGCAGCAGGAGCAGCTGGTCGCCAGTTGCGGTCTCTTCTTCACCGACACCCTGGGTCGCTTCCAGCTTGTGCGCACCCGGCAGGCATGGCGCAATCAGGGATTGTGCCGCCAGCTGCTGAGCCAGGTTGCCCGGCACGGGCTGACACGGGTCGACAGGCTCATCATAGTGGCCGACGAGCATTATCATGCCCAGCGGGTCTATCGCTCGCTCGGATTTGCCCCGGTGGCCCGCATCGGCAGTCTCTGCCGCTGGCCCCGTCCGGAGCAATGAGTCAGACCACGGACCGCAAAGAAAACGGGAGGCTGATGCCTCCCGTGGTGTATCTGCCGGCAGCTATTGCTGCGGCGTTTCGAGCTCATTGGAGAGCGCCTGCTCCACCTCTGCCGACGGCGCCGGTAGCGGGGCCGCCGCCGCAGATACCGCTGCGGCAGGGGTCTCCGATGGTGCCTGGACAGCAGGGGCCTCTGTTACCGCCGGCGTCGCAGCAGATGCAGCAGCAGGCTCGGTGGTCGCAGCTGAGGCCGACACCGCAGGCACGGCGGCAGGAGCGTCACACTGGCAATCTGCCCCTTTCACCTTGTTGCCCTGATGGGGCGGATACCAGCCCTTCAGCCCCTGCTCCAGCCGATCGGCTGCCGCCTTGGGCTCCATCTTGCCGAGCAGCACAGCCTGGCTCACTTCGGCCAGCTCGTCCCCCAGCTTGGGCGTACCGCGGGAGAGGATCTGGGTGGCCACCCGGATGGTGGAGTCGCACTGATCCCGCCACTCCATCATCTCCTTCGCCGCCGGGTTGGTGACCTCGAAGAAGTGGTTGGAGAGGGAGAAGAAACCGGGCAACGAGTTGGTATAGAGCTCGGCGAACTGGGGCGTGGTCAGCCACTGCAGGAAGGCCATGGCCGCCTCCTTGTTCTTGCTGGCCGGGTTCATGCCCATCCCGATGTCGGTGTGATCGGTAAAGAAGCAGCCATCCCCCTGCTTCGCCACTGGCGGGCGCATCACGCCAAAATCGACCTTGCCGGTAAAGGGGGCGATCTCCCAGGAACCCGCCACGTAGAAGGCGGCCTTGCCCGAGGTGAACAGCTCGTTGGTCGCGGCATAGTCGCGGCTCTCGCCACCTTCGCCGAGGTAGGGACGCCAGCGCGCCAGCTCCTCGAACACCTTGACGTAGGGCGGGTTGTCAAAGCGCTCCTGCCCCCCGATCAAGGCCAGCCGACCATCCTCCCCCTTCCAGTAGTTGGGGCCTATGTTCTGGAAGCCGAGTTCGGAGGATACCCAGCTTTCCGAGCCGCTCATGGCCAGCGGCACATAGCGGCCATCGGCTTTCACCTTGTCGAGCGCCGCGAAGAAGGCATCCCGGGTTTGCGGCACGCTCAGCCCCAGCTCACTGAAAATCTTCTTGTTGTAGAAGAAGCCGTGAATCACCGAGGCCATGGGCACGCAGAAGGTCTGAGCGCCGGAGTCGGTCTGCCAGGGTGACTGGGCAAAGCTCGGGAAGTTCTCCATCCCCGACATCTCGGTCAGCTCCGCCAGATGGCCCGCCTTGAACAGGGCCAGGGAGTCGTCGAATGGCCGGCAGGTGATGAGATCCCCCGCCTTGCCCTCTTTCAAGCTGGCCCACAGGGTCGGCATGTAGTCGACGTTCTGCACCCCGTTGAACTTCACCTGGATGCCCGGGTGGGAGGCCTCGAAGGCAGGGATGATCTTCTGCTCCCACAAGTCCTTGTCATCTATCCGCCAGCTCTCGATCACCAGCTCGCTGGCCATCAGCTGACCACACAACAGGAGACTCAGGGCCCCGATCCACTTGTTAGACATAAGCCCTCCTAAACCTTGAAATGTGCGATCAATTGCTGCTGCTTGGCCACCAGATCCGCCAGCACCTCGCTGCTGCTGGCCGACTCCCGAGCCTCCCGCTCGGTCTCGTAGGCCACCTCGGCGATGCCGGAGATGTGACGTGCCACCCCCTGACTGACCGAGATCTGCTCCTGAGCCGCGTGTGCCACCTGATCCGCCATCGCCTTGATGGCGCTCATCCGGTCGGCGATGGACTGCAGGGCCGCATCCATCTCACGGGTCTGTTCAACACAGCTGTGAGTCTGCTCCTGGCTGCGTCCCATCACCTCCACCACCAGCTTGCTCGAGCTCTGCAGGTTTTCGATCATCGCCTGGATCTCTTCGGTCGACGTCTGGGTCCGGTTGGCCAGCGCCCGCACCTCGTCGGCCACCACCGCGAAGCCACGGCCGGCATCACCGGCCCGTGCCGCCTCGATGGCCGCGTTCAGCGCCAGCAGGTTGGTCTGTTCGGCGATGCTGCGGATCACGTCGAGAATGCTGCCGATGTTGTCGCTGAATTCGCCCAGCTTGTAGGTGATACCGACGGCCTCCTCCATGGCACCGGCCAGTTGTTCCGTGATGCGACGGGTGGTTGCCACCTTCTGGCGGCCGGTTCTGGCTTCGTCATCCGCCAGATCCACTTCCCGCTTGGTGCCGTCGGTGGAACGAGCCACCTCGGTGGCACTCACCTCCAGCTCGGTGATGGCGGCAGCCACCTGATCGGTCTGGCTCTTCTGATCCTGCACCCGGGATACCGCCCTTTCGCTGATCTCGGCGGCGCGGCTCGCCTCCTCCACCAGATGACGGGAGCCGGCATTGATCTGGGAGAGCAGCTCGCCGGTCTTGCCGGCCAGCACGTCGATGGAGCGGGCCAGAGCGCCGAATTCGCAGCTGCTGCGGTAATTGATGCGGCGGGTCATGTCCCCGGCCGCCATGTAATCCAGCTCCTTGTTGATCATCTGCAGCGGGCGCTGAATGCTGCGCGCCGTGGTATAGCCGATGATGAGGGCGGCGGCAGCCGAGATGGCGGCCACGATCAGGATCCAGAAGCTGGCACTGCTGACCGCATCATCCGCCGTGGTACGGCTCTGGCTGGCGATGGAGCCGGCCGACTGTCCCATCTCGTCGAGCAGCCCCAGGCTGTTGATCAGGCTGGCATCGAGCTGCTGATTGAGGGTCTGCAGCGAGGCGGCCAGCTGCTGGGCATTGCGCATGGTGGCGAGCAGCCCCTGCGGGCCGAGCGCCAGCTCCTGCATTCGATCGAGGTTGGAGACGAAGCGCTGCTTCACGTCATCCGGCACCAGCACCCGGTCAAGCCGCTTGCGCGCCATCTCGATATCCTTGCTCAGCACCTTCTCCAGTTCGTTGAGGTCGGTCTTGGCATCGGCCCGGCGAATGTTCTTCAGGTCGCGCGCGATGCCCGAGGTGATGAGCTCCGCCTTGTTGCGCATGGAACGCTTGCTGGCGGTCTGCTGCAACAACAAGTCCGCCGCCCACTGATAGGTATCCTCCAGCCGGATGAAGGCAATCTCCAGCTTGTGGCGCTGATCCTGGGCATTGACCCACTGGCTGTGCTGGGAGAGCACCTGTTCGGCCAGGCCGTAGAACTGCTTGGTCGCCGCATCGACCTGCTGGAAGCGGGAACCGGCCTCTGCCACCCCGCTGAACTTGTCCATCTCCTGGCTCAGTTGGCTGAAACGCGCCTGCTGCTCCTTGAACTGGCTGGCCAGCTGCGGCAGCTGACTGCCATCCTCATTGGTCCGGTAGACCAGCACCCAGCGGTTGCTGTCCTGCAGGGCGCCCTTCAGACCGGCCACCGCAATCACCAGGGGGGTTGCCCGGTCGGAAACCTGCGACAAGCCGTCGTTGATGCCCCTGATCTTCAGGGTGCTGATCACACCCAGCAGGATCAACAGCAGCAGCATCAACACAAATCCGGCGATGATCCGCTGCACAATAGATAAACCCATGGAGACATCCTCACTCGTGGGGGAAAGGTAACGTGAACATAGACACTATCGGCACAAGGGGCGAATTATAGAGGGGAGACAGAGGGTATTTTATTGATCTATATGGGGTTGGATCACAGTTGGCGGAGAGTGACCTGAACGTAAAAGGGCCCGGACTGTGCCGGGCCAAAGAGACATGCTAGCTGTAATGGCCCGTGGGGAGGCCAACCCTGTGTCCTATCAGAAGCGATAGCCGACACCAAACATGAAGGCCATGGGATCGATGGAAGTATTGATGGTCCCGACGGCGGTGTGCACATCGGTATCGATATCGATGATCCAGGCGGAAGCATTGACGAACCAGCGGTCATTGATCGCCATGTCCAGACCGACCTGACCAGCCATGCCCCAGGAGGAGTCAACGCTCACGTCGGTACCATCCAGCGCACCGCGGCCCTGCTCGTCGAAGAAGGTGGTGTAGTTGATACCGGCACCGATATAGGGGCGAACCTTGCTGTTGGCATCACCGAAGTAGTACTGCGCCATCAGGGTCGGCGGCAGGTGCTTGACCTTGGCCACTTCGCCCAGACCGGCGGTGGAGACGGAGTGGGAGAAGGGCGTGGCCGCCAGCAGCTCGACACCCCAGTTGTCGGTGATCAGATAGGAAAGCGTCAGACCCAGCTGCATATTGCTGTCGATTTCCAGCTCGCCGGTACCCAGCACGTTGTCACTGCTCGTTTGCGGAGAAACGAAAGCCAGGCCGCCGCGCACCAGAAAATCACCGGCCTGGTGAGCCATGGCGACGGGGGATGCAAGCGCTGCTGCGATCATCAGAGGAAGGATCTTTTTCATCACGTATTCCTTTTAGTTTTCGTTTTATATGTTGCAAGCCCGAAAACTATAAAGGGATGTGAATTCCGAGTTATTGATTTAGCTCAAACGTTACCAAGAAATAGATAGATGTGTACGGCAGCTTCCAACCATGCTGAGCATCGAGAAAAACACCAAAAATATCAAATAAAAACAATGAAATGGATAGACCTCTCGCCTTACCAACAACAATAAG
>NZ_NEVB01000040.1:0-11527 GCF_002259925.1 Aeromonas sp. A35_P
GAAGAAAGTCACGGAAATCTCAAATTATCCAATTAGAAACAGCTTACTCAGTGTATATATACAATGTTATCCACAACCCAATGATTTCAGACCCCTTTTATCATCATTTAAGTGGGTCTTCCTCCCGCAAGGGATGCCATACTGGAACGGATAATGTGTCCCGAATGGTCCATGGTAGCGCCCGGCTGGAAAGCTGGTTACCATGGAGGTGAATAGAGTGTTGCACCTTTTTTGCTTTCATTTACAAAAGGTCTTTAAAGATGAATTTATCCAAGTTTCCCGTTTATGTGCAGGCAGCCATCCTTGCCCTGGTGTTGGCACTGGTTGGTTATCTGGTTGCCCAGGCACTGCAATTTTCTTTGAAAGCCGAAGTGATTTTTGCTGTGGGTCTGGCCATCGGCGGTTTCGTGGTACCGCTGTTCCTCAACAACCGTGCGCCCGCCGGCGCCACTGAACAGGCCTCCAGTCAGGAGACCTGCACCCTATATGTAGGCAACCTGCCATACCGTGCCAATGAGATAGCCGTGCGTGAACTGTTTGCCGAACAGGGCCAGGTGATCTCTGTCCGCCTGATGAAGGACAAGGCCACCGGCAAGCGCCGGGGATTTGGTTTCGTAGAGATGCCTGCTGCGGACGCCGCCAAGGCGATCGCCGCGCTCAACGACAAGGAGTATCAGCAGCGCACTCTCAAAGTGCGCGAAGCCAATGACAAGCGGGATAAAGATGAACGAGAAGGCAACGAGGTTGACGCCTGATCGGCAACCGATCGCTTGTTAGAATCTGACCTCTTCGAGTGATGACAGCCCCCAAGCTTGCAAGGGGGCTGTCAGTTTCTGGGCCTGGGCATCCAGCCGGGTGCAATAGGCGCTCCCCCCGACATCTTCCATCCGAGTCGGTATCGTGACCAAACCAGTCAACAGGTGAGCCACCCGTTTGGCAACCGCACTGCCGGAATCCACCAGTTGGCACGCAGGCATCAGCTGCCGTATCTCTTCATCCAGCAATGGGAAATGGGTACAACCCAACACCAGCGTATCCGGGTGTTCTTCCCCTTCCAGCCAGTCCGCCAGCACTTCCCGCAACAGCGCCATATTGACCGGCAGACCCGCCAGCTTGCGTTCGGCCTCGATGACCAGCTCGGTCGCCCCCTTGAGCAGCACCCGCTTGCCCGGCGCAAACTGGGCGATGAGCTCGTGGGTGTATTCACGGCTGACGGTACCCGGTGTCGCCAGCAGACCGATGCAACCGTTGCGGGTGAGCGCGGCCGCGGGCTTGATGGCAGGCACCACCCCTACCACGGGAATCGCCAGAGCCTCGCGCAGAGCAGGCAGCGCTATGGTGCTGGCGGTGTTGCAGGCGATCACCACCAGATCGATATGATGACGAGCCACCATGGTAGTGACCAGTCGGGTGCAGGCAGCAATCAGGGCAGGCTCGCTCAGCTCACCATAGGGGAAGTTGGCGTTGTCGAAGCAATAGAGATAGTTGTGTGCCTGCAATGCGCGGCGGATCTCGCGGTAGATGGTCAGCCCACCCATACCGGAGTCGAACACGAGAATATTGGCCACTTGAGCTCCCCCTTGGTGCAAGGCGGCGATCATACTCCCGCCGGCCGCCAATAGAAAAGGCCCCACCAATGGCGGGGCCCCTCATTTAGACGATCACGGTCGGGATCAGAGTGAGTAGTCGACCGTCACATAATAGGCACGCTCGTCGGCCGGGTAGCCCACCGCAGTCTGGTACTCCTTGTCCAACAGGTTGTTGATCTTGCCAGAGACCTTCCAGGAAGGTGCGACCTGATAACCCACTGCCAGGTTCCAGACACTGTAGCCACCCAGCTGGGTCGTGTTGGCCGCATCACCATAACGCTCGCCCTGATAAATCCAGCTCAGGGAGCCATCGAACTGCTGCCACTGTGCCTGAGTCACCCACTTGGCGCCCTTGCGGGAGATCTGCTGCAGCTGTTTGTCGGTCACCTTGTCCTTGGGATCCTTGTACTCGGTAGAGACCCGGTGGCTCAGCCAGCCAGTGTCAAATTCCCCTTCCAGCTCGATACCCTCGATCCGCGCCTTGCCAACGTTCTGAGGGCTCCAGAAACTGTTGGGATCACTCGGATTAGTGGGTGCCCACTGGATCATCTGCTCGAAGTCGTTGCGATAACCGGTCACACGCCACTCGACGCCGGCAGTCTGACCATCGAGCATCAGCTCGCGGCTCTTCGACTCTTCCGGCTTCAAGTCAGGGTTGCCTGAGCTCGGGTAGTAGAGGTCATTAAAGGAGGGGGCGCGAAAGCCAGTGCCGTAACGGGCACTGAGGCGATAATCCTCCGCGAAGCGCCAACCAGCCCCGGTCTGCCAGGTGTTGTGACGACCAAATTGCTTGTTGTCGTCACTGCGACCGCTCAGCTCGGCCTGCCACGTCTGGTTGTCAAACTGGGCCAGAGCATAGAGCCCGGTGTTGTCGCGCTCGTCGGCATCGCTCGGGAAGGCGGTGCCGGAGGAGCGGGAACTGGCATCCAGCATGTCGCGCTGCCAGTCGGCGCCGCCACCCAGGGTCCAGTTCTCGTCCAGCTTGACGTTGTTGACCCAGTTCAGGGTGTACTGACGGGTATAGAGTCGGTCAGTGGCCTGATCGCGGCCGCTGCTGTCCGGGTAGTCGTAGGCATCCTGTTTGGAGAAGGCGCCGCGCAGTTCGCTCAGGTAACGCTCGTCGTGATAACGGGACCCCAGCTGGTAGCTCTGGTTCTCGGTCCAGGTTTCCTTGCGCTGATGGTAGGCCGGGCCCCAGGCAGAAGCAGCGGACGATCGGTCGTACTGGGCAATGTTGCGGAACCAGCGGGTCGTGCCGAACAGATCCCAGTTGCCGGTCAGCGCATGCTGATAGTCCAGCATGGCGTTATAGCCCCGGTGACCGTGCTTGTCGCCATCGTTCACCCCTGCGATGGGACGGACGTTGTAGCCGGTCTCGTCATCGAAGCCCCCGGCAACCTTGAGCTGGCCAGCGTCACCGATCTGGCTGGCGCTGCTGAAGGCGGCCTGGCGCTGTTTGTGGGAGCCGGCACCGACATTGAATTTGTGCTTGTTGGTCGCGGGATCGGGACGAGTGATGATGTTGATCACCCCGCCGATGGCATCCGAACCATAGATAGTGGCGCGCGCGCCGCGGATATATTCGATGCGCTCCACCTGGTTGAGCGGCAGGTTGTTGAGCTCCGTCATCCCGGCGGTCAGTGAGGCGCTACGCACCCCGTCCACCAGCACCAGGGTCTGGGAAGAGGTACCGCCGCGCACCCGCAGCGAGCTCAGCTGGCCACGGCCGCCATTGCTCACCACTTCCACGCCGGGCAGGGTCTTGACCACATCGGTCACGGTCTGGGCTTGCAGACGATCGATCTCGTCACGGGTCACCACGTTGACGGGAGCCAGCACACTGGAGGCAGGTTGGGCGACACGGGTGGCGGTCACCACCATGGTGGGGTTGACGGGGATGGTCAGTGGTTGGGCAAACGCCGCCGTTGGCAACAGGGCAGCCGCCAATAATTTCTTGGACATGAGAGATCCTTAAGTTCGCGTAAGCATCTACTTCGTGGCCGGTTTCTCTCGGCCCGAAATACGAACTTTGGCAGGTCTTCGGGCTGGGGGGCTGATGGCCTACGGCGACGGCTTCCCACCCGATGGCAGTGCCCTGATGTCGCTTCGTTCCCCCTTACCGCTGCGCGCCAGCTCCGGATTTTCACCGGATTCCCTATTAAGCATGATGCGCCAAAGCGCAGGGATTATAGGCAGAGCAGAGGCGGATGTATAGCCATCCAGATTTCTATTTCTTGCCACCCAATGCCGCCAATCTCTGCTTCGCCCCTGCCATCACCGCCTGCACACCGGGATGGGAGAGATGACGACCGGCCGACACCAGATAGTAGGAGAGCGTCACTTCGGTCAGGGTTGCAATCCGTTCGACACCATAAAGCCGTGCTATCTCCTCGGCCATGGCCAGCGGCGCCGGGAAGATCCCCATCCCCGCCTTGCCAAACGACTTCATCAGAGTCGAATCATCGAACTGGCCGACCAGGTGGGGATGAATGCCCTGCTGACGATACCAGGCCAGCAGGCTGTCATGGGTCGCCGACTTCTCCCCCGGGATCAGCAGCGGCAGCCCCTCGAGGGAGGCGGGAAAGCCCTGCCGTGCCCTGGCGGCCAGTTCGGGGCTGGCAAACAGTGCCAGCGGGCTGCGCCCCAACTCGTGGTTGTAGCCGCGCACCCCGCTGTCGGGGGGGAGCGGGCGATCGATCAGCACCATGTCCAGCTTGTGGCTGGCCAGCTCGCTGAACAGCTGCTCCGCCCGCTCTTCATGGCACACCAGCCGCAGCGGGGTGGCCAGCGCCATGGCTGGCGCCAGCAGCTCGAACGCCAGGGTACGGGGCACGGAGTCGGCGATCCCCACCTGCATGGTCAGCTCCTGGCTGGCATGGCGCAGGGTATGCTCGAGATCGGCGCCGAGCGAGAAGATGGCGCCGGCCTGCTCGAGCGCCTGGCGACCGGCGGCGGTCAGGGCAAGCCGCCGCCCCACCCGGTTGAACAGCGCCACCCCGAGGGAGAGTTCCAGCTCGGCCACCTGACCGCTGACGGTCTGCGGCGTGAGGTGCAACTGCTCGGCAGCCCGCGTCACACTACCGCTGCGCGCCACGTGCCAGAAGTAATAGAGCTGTTTGTAGTTGAGCATCGGGCCCCCTATCAGTTTCTACCGAACAATCATCAATCAAAATCTGATTTTATCGAAACATCTTGCACTCTAGCATGCAACCACCCTGTGAATTGCCTCCTGCGAACTCCCATGCTGGATGTTGTTGTACTCTTTTTCCTGTTTGGCCTGCTGGCCGGTCTGGTGCGCTCCGAGCTCAAGCTACCGCCCGCGCTCTACGATACTCTCTCCCTCTTTCTGCTGCTGGCCATCGGCCTCAAGGGCGGAGTCGGCCTGGCGCAGCAATCCCTGCAACCGTTATTACCGCAACTGGCGCTGGTGATCCTGCTCGGCATACTGCAGACCCTGGCCGGGTTCGCCGTGCTGCGCCTCAAGATGAACCGGGTCGATGCCGCCGCCACCGCCGCCCACTACGGCTCGGTCAGCGTGGCGACCTTTGCGGTCGGGGTGAACTGGCTCACCGAACGCGGCATCAGCTTCGAATCCCAGCTCTCCATCTTTCTGGCGGTGATGGAGATCCCCGCCATCCTGATCGGCATAGTGCTGGCCCAGGGAGTGAGCCGGCAGACCCGCTGGCGTCGGCTGGCTCATGAAACCTTTCTCGGCAAAGGGGTCACCCTGCTGCTCGGCGGCATGGCCATCGGCTATCTGGCCGGTCCCGACGGGATCGCCCCGCTCAAGCCCCTGTTCGTCGACCTGTTCAAGGGGGCGCTGGCCCTGTTCCTGCTGGAGATGGGCCTCATCGTCGCCCGCCAGTGCCAGGACCTGCGCCGCCACGGCCTGTTCCTGCTCGGCTTCGCCCTGCTGATGCCGCTCGCCTCGGCTGGCCTCGGCCTGGTGATCGGCCAGCTGATGGGGCTCTCCCTGGGTGGCCTGACCCTGCTGGCCACCCTGGCAGCCAGCGCCTCCTATATCGCCGTGCCGGCCACCATGCGCATCGCCGTGCCTCAGGCCAATCCGGGCCTGTCGCTCAGCGCCGTACTGGGGGTCACCTTCCCGTTCAACATCATGCTGGGGATCCCGCTTTACCACAGCTGGGCCCGCCACTTCACGGAGTAGCCACATGCAGACCGAGATCCGCACCCTGCTCACCGTCATCACGGAAGCGAACCTGGAACCCACCCTGCTGCGCACCCTCACCCGCGAGGGGCTGCGCGGCTACACCATCACAGATGCCAGAGGGCGCGGTGACCACGGTGAGCGCAACGCCAGCTGGAGCGAGAGCGGCAACATCCGGCTGGAGGCGATCTGCAGCCGCGAACAGGCGGAGCGCCTGCTCGCCCACCTGCAGAGTCGCTACTACCCCGACTATGCCATGGTCGCCTTTTTACAACCGGTCGAAATCGTGCGACCCGAAAAATTCTGAGCCGGCTTGCCGGCTCTTTTTGCCACCCAGAGACAAACGTTTGACTGCAAGGAGTCATAGCCATGAATACCCCTCCCCTGATCGGCCTGGTAATGGGATCCGACTCCGACTGGCCCGTGATGCAGGCCGCCGCCCGCATCCTCAAGGAGCATGGCGTCCCCTACGAGGCGCGCGTGGTCTCGGCCCACCGCACCCCGGATCTGCTGTTCGAATATGCCGACGGCGCTGCATGATCTGGCCAGCCGCTGCGCCGCAGTCACCTGCGAGTTCGAGAACGTGCCGGCCACCGCCCTGGCCCTGCTGGAGCAGTACAAGCCGGTATGCCCGGCCGCAGGTGCCGTGCGCATCTGTCAGGATCGCCGCGAAGAGAAGGCCTTCCTGAGCAGAGCCGGCATCCCGGTCGCCCCCAACCAGACCCTGCAGCCGGGCGAGCCGCTGCCCGAGCTGCCGGATCACCTCTTCCCCGCCATCCTCTTCCCCGCCATCCTCAAGACCGCCCGCGAGGGGTACGACGGCAAAGGCCAGTGGACCATTCAGGCCGCCGACCAACTGCCGGCCGCACTGGCCACCAGCGGCGTACCTTGCGTGCTGGAGAAGCGCCTGCCGCTGGAAGGTGAGTTTTCCCTGACCCTGGCCCGCAGCCCGAGCGGTGCCATCGGTGCCCTGCCACTAGTGCAGAACTGGCACAGCGGCGGCATTCTGGATCAGAGCCGCTCCCCGGCCAACGTACCGGCGCTGGAGGCCGACGCCAGACACATCGCCGAGCAGCTGATCGCCGCCCTCGACTACGTCGGCGTGCTGACGGTGGAGTTCTTCCTGGTGGCAGGGAAGCTGCTGGTCAACGAGCTGGCGCCACGCCCCCACAACTCGGGTCACCCCAGCCTCGACAACGCCGAGTGCAGCCAGTTCGAGCTGCAGGTGCGCGCCCTGTGCGATCTGCCGCTGCCCGCCCGGATCGCCGTGCGTCCCGCCATGCTGCTCAACCTGCTGGGGGATCTCTGGCAGGCCGGCACGCCGGACTGGGCCGCCCTGCTGGCACTGCCCGGCGTGCATCTGCACCTCTACGGCAAGGGGGTGCCCCGCCCCGGCCGCAAGATGGGCCATGTCACCATCACCGCCGCCGACTGGCCGACGGTGGAAGAGACCTGCCAGCGGGTGCGCCAGCTGTTGGGGCTGCCGCCACGCTGAGCCCTGAGCCGCGCACAAAAAAAGACCCGGGCCAAGGCCCGGGTCTTTTCATTGCTTGCTGCGACAGGCGGGTGATCAGGCCCGCTCGACCGATACCGGCGCCGGCAGGCGGATGGTAAGGGAGAGCACCAGCGCCACCACCAGCAACACCAGGATCAGGTTGAAGGTCGCCATGAAGCCGCCGAACAGGGAGGCCACGATGGAGCCGATGATGCTGCCCAGGCCAAAGCCCAGATAGATGACGCCGTAGTTCTTGGTCAGGTTGTTGAGACCGAAGAAGTCGCTCACCAGCGAGGGGTAGACGGTGATGGTGCCACCGAAGCTGAACGCCACGCAGGCCACCGCCACGAAGAACAGGTTGGCGTTGAGCGGCACGAACAGCAGCAATCCCATACCACCGAGCGTGATCAGCTGGGCGATGGTGATGACCCGGATGCGGGACATCTTGTCGGAGAGGATGCCCAGCACCAGCCGGCCACCCAGGTTGGCCATGGCGATGACGGCGACGGCGTTGGCGGCGACCACGGCCGGCAGGCCCACCATGTTCTCGCCGATGTCCTTGGCCACGCCGATGACGTAGAGACCGCTCATGCAGGCGGTGAGGAACATCAATGCCAGCATCCAGTACTGCGGCTTGCGCATCGCCTCGGCCAGGGTGAAGTCGCGGCTCTCGCTCTGCTGCACGGCGGCGGCCTGCTTGGGCGCATCCTTCATCAACATGCCGCCCACCAGCACCATGGACATGGCGATCAGCCCCCACAGCTGGAAGGTGGTCTCAAGGCCGTTGCTGGAGAGCAGCAGCAGGTTGATGTACTTGAAGCCCAGGCTGCCGAGACCGTAGGCACCGATGGAGCAGGCGGAGATCAGCCCCTTGCGCTCCGGGAACCACTTCACGCAGTTGGAGAGAGTCATCAGGTAGCCGGTACCGTCAGCAAAACCGACCAGGATGCCGGCACAGAGGTAGAGCATCGCCAGGTTGCTGGCGTGGGCGGTGAGGAAGAAGCCGATGCCGAGCAGCACGCCGGCACCCAGGGTGACGTTGCGCACCCCGAACCGCTCCTGCAGCTTGCCCGCCAGGGAGGAGGCCACCGCCAGGGAGAGGCTGAGCAGGCCGAAGGCGAAGGCGACCTGGCTGACCGGCTCGTCCAGCTTGTCGGAGAGCTGGGCGTTGAACAGGCTCCAGGTGTAAACGGATCCCAGCGCGAACTGGGTGATGATGGTCCCCAACAGGGTGAGGTAGCGGGTGCGATTCAGATCGATGGTCATGATGCGTCTCGGTCAATGGCCTTAAGGAAACTGGGGCCACTATAGGCAAGACGCCACTCCCGCCGACCGATTAAGGCATGAAATGCAGATCGGCGGGAATGAATGACAATCAGAGCCGCATCAGCTGACGGAACGCCTTGATGTTGCTGCGGCTGACCGGCACCTCGAACGGCAGGTCATGGAGCCGGATGAGATAGGTGCTGTTGAACCAGGGCACTATCTCGCGGATCTTGTTGATGTTGACGCAGTAGGAGCGGTGACAACGGAAGAACCCCTCCGCCGGCAACCGGCTGACAAACTCGCTGAGGGTCATGGTCATCACGTAGCGATCATCGCGGGTGTAGACATAAGTTAGCTTCTCGTCGGCTTCCGCGTAATAGATCTGCTCGCAGGGGGTGACTATGATGCGCTCCCCCTTCACCAGATTGACGGTGCGATTGTGCGGCGCGCCCGATTCGTTCCCCTGCCCCGTCTGCGACTTGCCCGCCAGCTCGAGTTTTTGCAGCAGGCTGATGAGGCGCGGCTCGTTGTAGGGTTTGAGGATGTAGTCGAATGCCTCCAGCTCGAACGCCTCCACCGCAAACTCCTTGTAGGCGGTAACGAAGACGATGTGGGGCGGATGGCTCGACTTGTGCAGATTCTTGGCCAGCAGCAGGCCGTCGATGGAGGGGATCTGGATATCCAGAAAGACCACGTCCACCTCGTGATCCTGCAGGTATTTGAACGCCTCCAGCCCGTCCTCAAAGCTCGCCACTATCTCGATCTGACTATGCTGCCCCACCAGGTAGGCCAGCTCCTCGCGAGCCAGATATTCGTCTTCCACTATGATGGCTTTCAGCATGACAACGCCTCCCGCAGCACACACTTATCCTCACTCATGATGGCACTCAGCATGGCATCGACTCCTGATCCGGCAGATAGAAACTCACCTCGGTACCCGGTTCCAGCCGCTTGAGGTGCAGGCCGTCGCCATAGAGCAGCTTGACCCGCTGATGCACGTTCATCAGGCCGATGCTGCGGCTCTCCACCCGCCCGGCGGCGACCCCGTCGATCACGGCCTGGCTGATGCCGTAGCCGGTATCGCGCACAGCTACCCGAATGCCGCCCGCCAGCTGTTTCACTTCGATGGTGACCCGGCCCGGCGCACTGCGGGGCTGGATGCCGTGCAGGATGGCGTTTTCCACCAGCGGCTGCAACAGCAGGCTCGGCACCTGGATGTGCACGTCGTCCACCTCGAACACCACCGCCAGCTTGTCGCCGAAGCGGGCCTGCTCGATGGCCACATAGTCGCGCACCTGCTGCAGCTCCTCCTGGATGTCGATGAGGGTATCCCCCTTGTTGAGGTTGTAACGCAGGTAGTCCGCCAGATTGGCGATCAGCTGGCGCGCCTGCTGGGGCCGGATGCGGATCAAGGATGAGATGGCGTTGAGGGCGTTGAACAGGAAGTGCGGGTTGATCTTGCTCTGCAGCGCGGTGAACTCCGCCTTGCGGGTCATCTCCTTGAGCTGCTCGATGCGCGACACCTCCATCTGGGTGGAGATGAGCTGGGAGAGGCCCACCGCCATCTCCTTGAGGGAACTGGTGATGCTGTGGGTGCGGCGGTAGTAGATCTTGAGGGTGCCACTGACGGCGCCGTTCTCCCGCAGCGGAATAATGATGACCGAGTGGAAATCGGCCAGATGGTACTGGCGCAGATCGTTGTTGATGATGATCTGGTCCAGCAGCACCGCCCGCTGGGTCATGTCGCTGATGGCGTGGTGCTCGTCCAGCTCGTAGTAATCCTTGCCCACCCCCACATAGGCCAGCACGTCGCGGGTGTCGGTGATGGCCACCGCATCGGCGCTGATCTCGCTGCGAATGATGCCGCACACCTGGCTCAGGGAGTGACGATCGATGTTCTGGAAAAACGGCAGCGTCTTGTTGGCGATGTCGAGTGCCAGCTTGGCCTGCTTGGCGGCGATCAGCTCCTTCTCGTCGTCCAGGTCCTGCACCAGCTTGATGATGAGACCGATGCAGAGCGCCCCGGCGATCATCGGATAGGCGATATGGCTGACGATCTCCACCCCCACTGCATGGGGCTCGGTCAGCTGCCAGATAAGCAGCATGGTCAACCCCTCGCAGGCCATCCCCGCCAGGATGCCGTACAGCCAGAGCCGCGACTTGCGGCAGCGCAGGTGCAGCCAGGTCGCCAGCAGGCCGGCGATGATGCTGGCGATGAGACACGGGATCGAGGTGTGGCCATCCATGTCGATGAGGTAGCGGTGCAGACCCGAGATGACCCCGGCCGGAATGCCGACCCAGGGGCCGAACAGGATACCGCCGGAGATGATGGCGATGATCCGCACGTTGATGAGGGCCCCCTCCACCGGAATGCCGGTGTAGGTGCTGAACACCGCGAACAGGCAGAAGATGGCCGCCACCAGCACCAGTTCGGCCGGGGTGTGGTCCCGCTTCTGGAACAGCCGCTGGAACGGCCGGGTGCGGGTCAGGAAGAACAGGGTCATCAGCATCAGCGCCGCCCGTTCGAACACCGCCAACAACATCATCTGATTTTCGAGCAACACCCGCACCTCTTCCACATGTAAAACACCAAGGCTGTACATTGTGCCACTCCAGGTCGGTCTAAGCTTTTTCTAATGCTCGCCGATAGAGAAATTGACCCCATTCGGGGCCATCACACTGGAGATACACATCATGAAAAGGAACTTCTTGCTGCTTGCACTCACCCCTCTACTGATTGCCAGCCAGATCGAGGCACAAACACTGAGCCAGAGAGTGACCTGGCAAGCAACAGCCAGCAAAGACAGTCAATCCTCCATCAGCTTGCTACATCCGGGACAACAAGTCATTTCCACAACAAGCCCGGCGGCTCAAGTACTGGCAGCCAGGCTAACCTCTCCCGATAACGGGTTAACGTTTAAAGCTCGCACCTTGTCGACGGAAAGTGATGCACCGATAGTGATGCTTAATGGCAAAATTCTCACTGAAAAGTACCAGTCAGTCCAAGCA
>NZ_NEVB01000041.1:0-11486 GCF_002259925.1 Aeromonas sp. A35_P
CCTGCTGGTGAACTATCCGCCGAAAGTCGCCGTGTCGGCGCTGGTGAACAGCCTGAAAGGCGTCTCCAGCCGCATGATCCGCAAGAAGAACTACCCGAGCATCCGCAAGAAACTGTGGGGCGGTGCGCTGTGGTCGCCGTCCTACTTCGCTGGAAGCTGTGGCGGTGCGCCTATCGAGATCATCCGCCAGTACATTGAGCAGCAGCAGACGCCACACTGACCGCCGCAAAGGACGCCTACGGCGTCCGCGCTATCCTTCCCCGGCCTGAAGGCCGAGGCTTGCCGCGCACTCGGTCAAAGTAGAACTGCTCGAACAGCTCTCCCTTGCCCCCCTGCCAGCGCCCGCGCATCTCTACCCGAAAACGGCTGGTCACCTCGCCGCTGCGATCGGTCACCAGACCGTGCGCCGTCAGCTTGCCATTGAAGAAGCGGGCGAGATCCCACTCGGGGCCCCGATCGCGATAATCCTCCAGGCTGCTGCCACAGCCGGTCAGCAGCAGCAGCGGCAACAACAGCAGGTAGCGCCAGGCGCGGATGTACTGCATGAACCTCTTTTGCATCAGAACTCTCCTCGCAGGCTGCGGGTAAGCGCTGGATCACGGCTCCCTTCTGCCAGCCAGATGGCAAGGAAGGCCGCCGAAAATTGCGGATCGGCGAGGGTGCCAAGCGGCTTGTCCCACCACCAGAAATGGCCCGCGCCGCCCCTGTCGACATAGAAGGTAAGCCGATCACCCGCCTGGACATCCGGCCAGAGCGCGGCGAGCTGACCAAGCCACTCCTGGCGCTGCTGCTCACTGCCCAGCCCAAGTCGCTGCCACTCGGCGGCGGTGGCGCGCAAGAGATCGTCCCGTTCGATGGCTCTGGCGTAAGTGAGGCTGAGCGCCTGAGGATAGTGACCCGGCCGATAGCGGCCGTTCTCGCTGTAGAGGGTGGCGTCATAGAGCTTGAACCAGAGCCAGCTCATCTCGCCGCGCCCGACCGGGTGCAGCTGCTGCAAGGGAGTGATCAGGGCTTGCCCGGTCTGGGCGAAAGGGGTCAGCGGTAGGCTCAAGCCTGCCAGCAGCAGGCTAATTCCACCCCATGTGCCAATGGGCGGGATCTTCGAGTTCATGCCAGTCCATCTCCTGTTCCAGCAGCGTGTTGATGTCCTGCATCACTACCTGCTGCAGCTGCCCCTGCGCATCGCGCCGACAGGCCACCACCAGATAGAAACGCTCGGTCAGCTCGTGCCGGCTCTCTTTGGTCCATTTGGAAAACAACAAGGTGTCGGTCGAAAAGGTGTTCATCTCGCTTCACCCTCCAGCTTGACCGTTACCCACAGGAGTACGGGTAACCACCACATCCAGATCACCGCCAGCAGTGCCGCACTGACCCCGATGCCCCAAGGTAATTGTACTGCCCCCATGGCGGCGCCCGCCACATAGGAGGAGCTGCCGCCGACCATGCCGAACAGCCCCTGCTGCCAGCGCGGCAAGGGCCGCAGCCAACGCAGGCCGTGGGAGAGGGTCAGGGCAAAGCCGCACCAGAGCAGCACCAGCCAGAGCGGAAAGCCGGCGTTGAAATCAAACAGCCCGAGCTGCCAGAGCAGGGCATCGAGCAGGCAGCCGGCAAGGGCGACCGGGATGAGCCGCCAGTCGTGCCAGCGGCGGGGAGAGAAAAGAAAATGAAGCAGCAGCAGTGCCAGCAGCGGGCCCGGCTGCTGCCACTTCACCGCCAGCAGCCAGTAGAGGTTGAACCCCAGCAGATGGGCCCACTGCCACATGATCAGCGACCGCCGACAGGCAGATCCCCACTCCAGCCGAGTGAGCCCGGTTTGGCCGCTTCCAGCTGCACCAGGCTGATGGTGCGCTCCCAGAATCCCCCCTCACAGTAGGCAAAATAGAAGAGCCACAAGCGGATGAAGTCCTGGCTGTAACCCAGGGCTGGCAGCTCGGGGGCCAGCGCCAGGAAGCGCTCGTACCAGTGGGCCAGGGTACGGGCATAGTGATGGCCGTGATCGTGCAGCCGCACCAGCTGCATGTCGGTCTCGCGCGCCAGCAGCCCCGCCATCTGGGAGACGCTCGGCAGGCAGCCGCCGGGGAAGATGTAGCGCTGGATGAAGTCAACCCCGCGCAGGTACTGGGCATGGCGTTGATCGGCGATGGTGATGGCCTGGATCAGCAGGCGACCGCCGGGTTTGAGCAACCGCGACAACTGGCGGAAATAGTCCGGCAGGAAGGCGTGGCCTACCGCTTCGATCATCTCGATGGAGACCAGCTTGTCGTAAGTACCCTCCAGCTTGCGGTAGTCCTCCAGCAGCAAGGTGATGCGATCCTCCAGCCCCTCCCGCGCGATCCACTCCTTGGCGTAGTCGTGCTGGGCCCGGGAGATGGTGGTGGTGGTCACCCGGCAGCCGTAGTGGCGGGCCGCATAGACGGCGAGGCCGCCCCAGCCGGTGCCTATCTCCAGCAGATGATCGTCTGGCCCCAGCGCCAGCCGCTCGCAGATGGTGCGCAGCTTGGCCTGCTGCCCCTCTTCGAGAGTGGCCTCGGCGCTCGGATAGATGGCACTCGAGTACTGCATATGGCTGTCGAGAAAGCCCTGATAGAGGCTGTTGCCGAGATCGTAGTGAGCGGCGATGTTGGAGCGCGACCCGGTCAGGGTATTGCGATTGAGCCAGTGACGCACCTTGTTGAACGGAAAACTGAGCCAGCTGAGGCGCCGCTCCAGGCTGTCGAGCAGCGCCAGGTTGCGGGCCAGCAGCCGCACCAGCGCCACCGGATCCGGGCTGGTCCAGAGCCCCTCCACCCAGGTTTCCCCGGCGGCGATGCTGCCCCCCAGCAGCAGGCGGCGATAGAAGGCCGGATCCTGCACCACCAGCTCGGCGTGCAAATCAGTGCCTGCCACGCCAAAACTGTGGCGCTCAGTGCCATCCCGCAGCAACAGCTGGCCATGTTCGAGACGCCCCAGCAGATTGAGCAGCAGTTGCCTGGCCCCCTTGTCGATGAAAGAGGCAGAGAGGGTTGATTGCACAAGTTCCATTAGCGGCTCTCCGGATGGGTGAAAATGGGAGTTCGTTTGATAAAAAGACGCAGGGCCTGCCAGTAGATCCCGAGCAGCACCTTCATGGTCATCCAGGGCCAGCGGGCCAGCAGGGCCGCCAGCCCCTTGCGCGACAGCGGCGCCCGGCGCAGCGCCAGGGTGGCGTCAAACAGCTTGGCTTCGCCGGATACGGGGTGGCTCTCGATGTGGATCAGTGTCTCCTGCGCGGGCGGGCGAATGCGCCAGTGGTAGCGCATCGCCAGCCCCATAAAGGGGGAGACGTGAAAATCCTTGTCGTGGGGGGCCAGCGCCGCCAGATCCAGCAGGTAGTAGTGACGCTCGTTCCAGGGGGTGTTGGAGACCTCCGCCATCAGATAGCGCGCCTCCCCCTGCCGGTAGCAGAAGTAGAAATTGACCGGGCTGAAGTAGAAACCGAGGCAACGCACGTTGCCAAGCAGCAGCACTCGCCCCTCGGGTTCGGCATCGCCACCCAGTTCGCTCACCTTCTCCCACACCGCCTGCTTGAGCGGCCCCTCGCTGCCGCGCAGGTAGTCGTCACGGCGAAACGAGAGCAACCCTGCTCGCTCCACCCCGAACCAGCGCCCGCGATCGAGTTGTGGCAGCTCGTCGAGATCCAGCCCCAGCATGAAGAGGCTGTAGGAGAAGGCATGGGCGCGCGGAGCGAAGCGACGATGGCGCACCGACCCCTGCCAGATTGCGCTGAGGGTGCCGGTCATGGCCTCGACACTCGCCTCCTGTATCAGGGCTGCATCGTTCATAGCTCAGCCCCGAACCGCCTGGCCACGTCCAGCGCGCTGCGCACCCCGTCTTCGTGAAAGCCGTTGTACCAGTAGGCGCCGCAGAAGTGGGTGTGCTGCTGGCCGCAGATCTCGGCCCGCCGCTGCTGGGCGGCGATGGAGGCCTGATTGAACACCGGATGGTGATAGACGAAGCGGCGCAGCACCTTGCTCTCGTCCACCTTGCCTTGCGGATTGAGGCTGACGCAGAAGGGCTCTGGCGAGCTCACCCCCTGCAGGATATTCATGTTGTAGCTCACCAGCGGCCGCGCCCCGTCATCCTCCCCCAGCTGATAGTTCCAGCTGGCCCACGCCTTGCGCCGCACCGGCAGGCAGGAGGCATCGGTGTGCAGCCAGACATCGTTGGCCTGATAGGGCATGGCGCCGAGAATGGCCTGCTCCCGCTCGCCCGGGTCCGTCAGCAGGGCCAGCGCCTGATCGCTGTGACAGGCAAGGATCACCTCGTCAAACCGCTCCTCGCCATGGCTGCTCTGGATCAGTACCCCGTCCGCCTGACGCCGGATCCCCTGTACCGGGCAGGCCAGGCGTATGTGTGCCTGCCAACCCGCCGTCAGCGGGCCGATATATTCCCGCGAGCCGCCCGGGATCACATACCACTGAGGCCGGTTGGCCACCTCGAGCAGGCCGTGGTTGGCGAAAAAACGCAGAAAGAAGCTCAAGGGGAAGGCGCGCATATCGGCCAGGGTCGACGACCAGATGGCAGCCCCCATCGGCAGGATGTAGTGGCGGGCGAAGTAATCGCTGAACTCCCCCACCTGCAGAAAATCCCCCAGGGTCAGCTCGAGACCGGCCCCCTGCTGTTGACCATCCGCCAGCCAGGCCCGCGCCTCCCGGTTGAAACGCAGGATCTCGGCGACGAAGCCGTAGAAGCGCGGACTCAGCAGGTTGCTGCGCTGGGCGAACAGGGTGTCCAGGTTGTGGCCGTTGTACTCCAGCCCCTGCAGGCTTTTCACCGAGAAGCTCATCTCGGCCGGCTGGCGCGCCACCCCGATCCGTTCAAGCAGCCTCAAGAAGTTGGGGTAAGTGCGATCGTTGAAGACGATGAAGCCGGTATCGATGGCATAGCGGCGCCCCGCCTGCTCCACATCGACCGTGGCGGTGTGCCCACCCAGGGTCGGCGCCGCCTCGAACAGGGTGATGTCGTTCAGCTTGTGGAGCAGAAAACCGGCGGTCAGGCCTGAAATGCCGGAGCCGACGATGGCGATCTTTTTCTTCATGAAGGGCGTCCTTTCGATACGAGTGCGCGACCAAGGCGTAGCCAGAGCCCCGTCGGCAGCGCACCGAGCAGGCGCAGCAGCCAGATGAAGCGGCGGGGAAAGGGGATCTGGTGGCGCCCGGCGGCAAGCCCCGCCATGATGGCGCGGGAAGCCTCTTCCACCGTCACCAAGCAGGGCATGGGAAAATCATTTTTGGCGGTGAGCGGGGTCTGGACAAAGCCGGGGCGGATCAGGGTCACCCCAATCCCTTTGCCGGCCAAATCGAGGCGCAGGGTATCCGCCAGATAGTCGAGGGCCGCCTTGGAGGCGCCATAGGCTTCGGCCCTGGGCAGCGGCAGCCAGCTCACCGAGGAGCTGACGATGGCAAGGCGCCCGCCCGCACCCAGCAGCGGCAAGAAAGCGGCCAGGGCGTGGCCGGTGGCAATGAGGTTGGTCTCGATGACCCGGGCAAACAGGGCGCCGTCAAACCCCTCGTCCACCGCCATGTACTCGCAGTTGCCGGCATTGAGGATCACCAGGTCAACCCGCGGCAAGCCGGCGGCCGCCTCGCTCACGGCGTTTGTATCGCGCCCGTCAAACTGCAGCGGCGTGATGCCGTGGCGCCCCAGTGCCAGCAGCCGCTCACCATCGCGCCCGCAACCCCACACCTGCCAGCCTGCGCGCCGATAATCGAGCGCCAGCTGAAAGCCGATGCCGGAGGTGGCGCCGGTGATCAGCACCCGGCCACTCATGCGCCCAGCCTCACCTTGATGGTACGCACCAAGTGACCGATCAGCAGCAACTGCTCGTAAAGCATGGCGCCAAGGTCAAAATAATCCCGGTGCAGGCACACCTTGCCCGTCTCGTCGAACTCGAGGCGGGTCGCCCCCTCCACCGTCACCGGGGCGCCGCCACGCAGCCTGGGATGGGAGAAGGTCATGGTCCAGCCGAGCCAGGCCTGGCGCCCCTGCAGCAGCTGGCTGGTGATGGCGAAACGGCAGTAGGCCAGGCGCTGATAGAGGGCGGCAAAATAGTCGGTGAGCGCCGCCAGCCCCTCGATGCGGTGAGCAGGGTCGGTAAAGACCACCTCGTTTGCATAGACCTCGGGCAAACGGTGCAACTCATCTCGGTTTAGCTGCTGATAGAGGGCCACAAAGCGGGCCAGCGACTCATCCATGCTATTTCTCCAGGGCGCGAAACATCTCGATGGCTCTCACCCGGGCAACGGCGTGGTCCACCATGGGGGCCGGATAATCGTGCCGCCCCTTGAGCCGCAACCAGTCGTGGGGTTGATGCAGATAGGCGGCAGGCAGATCAGCCAGCTCAGAGACCCAGGTACGAATGAACTCCCCTTGCGGATCAAATCTTTGCCCCTGGGTGGTGGGGTTGAACACCCGGAAATAGGGCGCCGCATCGGCCCCGGTGCCCGCTGCCCATTGCCAGCCGCCGTTGTTGGCCGCCAGATCGCCGTCGATGAGCCGGCTCATGAAGTAATCCTCCCCGAGCCGCCAGTGGATGTGCAGATCCTTGGTGAGAAAGCTCGCCACTATCATCCGCAGCCGGTTGTGCATCCAGCCGGTGGCGTTGAGGCAGCGCATCGCTGCATCGACGATGGGGTAGCCGGTACGACCCTCGCACCAGGCGGCGAAGGCGTCCGGATCCCAGCTCCACGGCAGGGCCGATGTTTCCGGCTTGAAGGGCCGATTCATGGAGAGGGTCGGGATCAGCACCAGCAGGTGGCGATAGAACTCGCGCCAGATAAGCTCATTGAGCCAGACAAAACCGGGCTGAGCCTTGGACTGGGGCCGGTAACCGAGCCGCTGCTGCAGCGCCGCCACGCACTGGCGCGGGCTGATGATACCAGCCGCCAGATAGGGGGAGAGCACCGACGTACCCGCGATGGCAGGGAAATCCCGGGTCTCGCCATAGTCGAGCACCGCCTGCTCCAGAAAGTCATTCAGACGACGGCTGGCTTCCGCCTCCCCCACCGGCCAGCGGGGATCTGCCGCCAGCTCGCCGAGGGCGGCATCGACGAAGTCCCGCTCGGCCAGCGGCTGCCACGGCAACGGCTCCCCACGGGGTGTAGGCACCCGATGAATGACGAAGCCATCCTCGTCAAGGGCCTTGAGCCAGGCACGGCTGAAGGGGGTGAAAACCTTGAACATCTCGCCAGAGCCGGTCAGCACCCGACCCGGCGGCAATACGCAGCAGCCGTTGAACCAGTGACAACCAATCCCCTGTTCTGCCAGCGCGGTAGTGACGGCCTGATCCCGGCGCAGCTCGTCGATCTCGATGGCCTGATTGGCGTAGAGCTGGGTTACCCCCAGCTCGCGGCCAAGATCTGCCAGCGCCGCCGGCACCTCGGCAAAAGTCTCCACTCGCAGTAGATGCAGCGGGATGCCGAGCGCCGCCAGCTCACGGCCCAGCACATCGACCTGAGCCAGCACAAAGCGCTGACGGACAGGGGCCAGCTTGTGCTGTTGCCACTGGGTGGGGGAGATGATAAAGAGCGCGGCCACCGGTTCATCATTGGCGCAACCGTGACGCAAGGCCGGGTTGTCGGCCAGGCGCAAGTCGTTGCGAAACCAGACCAGCTTCATGATTTTTTCCTCCCGCGTCCGCCGGCGCCAGCCGCCACAGGCCTGCCCGCCATCGCCTCGGCAAGGCTCGCCTGCCAGCCGTGGGCTTGCAGCCACTCGCCATCGTAGAGGCGCCCCAGCTCGCCAAAGAAGCGGGTACCGGCGGGCCAGCCGGCAGCCAGATCCGGCTTGCCAAGGCCGGCCCCCAGCAGCACCAGCCAGGGGGTCACGGCGCGTCCTTCAAGCAGGCTGGCATGGCGTGGCTCCACCGCCCCCAGCAGTTGCACCTCATGGCCCTGACCGATCAGCTCGTAGGCAGCCCAGACCAGATCGAGCGGGCCCACCTGCCCCCAGCTCGCCAGGGTGACCGGCACGCCCTTCTCCTGCTCGATGAGGTGGCGAGCGAAGCGGGTATGGAGCCAGCCCAGCCACACCTGCTGCAGCAGCTCGCCATCGGGCCGCTCGCGCCACAGCCCGAGCAGCCGCTCCACCAAGGGTTGCAGCACCCGGCTGCGCACCAGTTCGAACGGATAGCTCGCCAGCAGGTCGTTGAGCTCAGCCTCCGCCTTGCGCTGGTTGAAGGCGAGCAGCGCCTGACTGAACTGCTCCAGGGTCTGCTGCCAGTGATCGCTCACCGGCTGGGCCCGGGGTTCGCTCAGGAGCCCCTTCACCTGCCCGATGCTCACTCCCCGTTCCAGCCAGCTCAGGATCTCGCCTATCTGGCGAATGTCCTGCTCGCTGTAGAGACGGTGGCCCTTGTCGGTGCGGGCCGGCTGCACCAGGCCGTAGCGGCGCTGCCAGGCGCGCAGGGTCACGGCATTGACGCCGGTGAGGCGAGAGACCTCGCGAATGGGGTAGATCCCCTCCTCCGGCGAAGGAGAAGCGGCGTGTGGCAAATCAGACATAACGGCATCCAGCAAAGGTTGAGGAAGAGGCCCCGGCCATCAGCCGGGACCTGCACAGGTTATTCAGAGCCCGTAGCGCAGCTTCAGCGTGTCGGGATGGGGATTGAGGTACACCTGCTCGGCGAGATAGGGGTTGGGGTACTCGCGCAGGTAGTGGCGGATCAGGGTGAGCGGCACCAGCAGCGGAAAGACACCGGTGCGGTACTTGTCGATGGTGTCGCACAGCTCCTGCTTCTGGGCCGGGGTCAGCACCCGCTTGAAGTAGCCCTGCAGGTGCATCAGCACATTGGTGTGGCTGCGACGGTTGGCCCGCAGGGTCAGCGCCGCCATCAGCCCCTTGATATAGCTGTCGGCCACCTGCTGCAGATCGGCCTTGGCCAGGTTGCCGAGCAGCTTGCCGAGGATGCGGTAGTGGGTGGTGGCGTGGGAGAGCACCAGATACTTGTAGCGGGAGTGGAAGCGGATCAGCGCAGAGGCGGTGATGCCGCGGGCGCAGAGCTGCTGCCAGTCGTGGTAGGCGAAGACCCGCAGCACGAAGTTTTCCCGCAGGATGGGATCGCACAGACGGCCATCCTCCTCCACCGGCAGCAGGGGATTGGCCTCCATCAGCGCCTTGGCAAACAGGCCGACCCCCTCCTTGGCACTCCCCTCGTTGTTGGCGCCATAGATGCGCACCCGCTCCATGCCGCAGCTGGGGGATTTGGCGCAGAGGATGTAGCCGGAGATGAAGTCGAGCTGGCGCGCCTTCTGCTCGCTGAAGGCGATGAGCTGGTCGGTGACGTCGAAGCTGCCGTTGCTCGCCTCGGCGCGGATCTCGCCGTGGCGCTTCACCAGCCGGATGGCGGCGCGGGGTGCCCCGAGGCCAATGGCCATCTCGGGACAGACAGGGTGATAGTCAAAGTGGGCACCGAGATCCCGCTCGCAGAAGCTGGAACGCTTGTGACCCCCGTCGAACCGAACCTCCTGCCCCAGCAGGCAGGCGCTGATACCAACCTTGATCTTGTACATGTCATCACTCCTTGTATAAGTCTGAATCAGTTATAGCAGTTATACAAAAAAATGGAAGTTGTATAACTATTGCGGACTGATACGGTGCAAGGGTGAAGGGTGGATCAACCGGAAATGAAAAAACCCATGACCGAAGTCATGGGTAAAAATGAAGACACTACAGGAAGGATGATTAGAAGCTGTACTTCACACCCAGGCTGGTGATGGAACCCTGTTGCAGATCCCACTTGCGATAGGTGTAGTCGGCGGTGAGGGCCAGGTTCTGGCTCACCTTGTAGGCAGCGCCCACTTTGAAATCGTGCATGTCGTCGGTCATGTTGGCGTAGCGATAGCCGGTGGAGAGCTCGACGGCGCCGATGTCGTAGCGCAAGCCGGCCTCACCGTACATGCTGCCGCTGTTCTTGCGGGTGATAACATCCCAGCCGCTGTCTTTGACGTTGGCAGCCACCTGACGCTCCATGGTGTAGCCCATCAGGCCCGCTTCCCCATACAGGTTCAGACCTGTGCTGAGCGGGGTGTAGACACCCAGACCCAGGCTGGAGATGCCCATGCTGTCGTAGCCGCTGTTGCGGGAGGTGTACTCGCTGCCCAGACGACCGTAGAAGTTGGAGCCGAAGCTCTTGGAGAGATCCAGGTTCAGACCGCCGAAGTCGCGGTTGTTGCTATCTTTGCCGCCAATGTAATCGGACTTGGTGTGCGCCCAGGTCAGACCGCCTTTGGCGTAGCTGAAGGCATCCTCTGCCAGAGCGGAAGTAGAAGCGAAACCGGCCAGAACCAGAACTGAAAGTGCAACTTTTTTCATTTTGATGACTCCATCGTTGAGCTAGTTGAGACCTAGCTGGAATGGAGCCATTGTGCAGAGGGTGGGGAGAAATGCCGAGCGGCAAGCTGTTGCCAAACCATGTCAGATGTAAGCAACTGTTGCTGGCGGTTACCGGGTTAACAATCAAGACAGGCTCCTTGAAGGAGCCTGTTGTGTGAGGGATCAGCGGAACTCCACTTCCTCAATCTCGACCCGCACCAGGGGTTTGCCGGTGAGACCGGCCGGGCGCGGCACCTCCAGCACCATGGAGGGGCGCTGCTGGCCCTTGCGCAGATAGGACTCCGGCAGACGGTTCTCGCCGACCCAGAAGCGGGCCTCCTGCTTGGCCAGTTGGGCCCCCTGCTCGCTGAACAGGGTGATGCTGCCGCGCACCCGCACCACGTTGCGGGTGCCGGTGTTGCTCACCATGAATTGCAGTTGCAGAGGATCCGAGCCCTCCAGCTTGGCGAGCTTGACGCCGATCCCGTCCTTGACCGCCTGAGCCAGCAGATCCGGGTTGTTCATCGCCTGCTCGGTCAGCACCGGCACGGCCACCGTGCCCTGCACAGCGCTGCCGTCTGCGGCGGGCTTGAGCAACAGGTATTCCCAGGTGAAATCATCGTTGAGCTGCACCTGGCGACCATCCGGCAGGGTCACCTGGGTGAGCGGGGCAGCCTGCACCAGCAGGGGCGACAAGCAGAGGGCAACCAGCAGACGGGACAAGGGTTTCATAGGGTGATGACTCGCGTCGATGGAAAAGGGCGTCAGTATAAAGAGTCCGCCGCACCTTGCCTATGACCGCACTCACGTTCCTGCCCTCGGTTGCCTAGGGAAAGTGCGAAAAAGTCCTTGATGTGAGATCATGAACCCCACTTGGCATCAGGGATGAGGTTCAGCATGAGTCACCAGCTCACCTTCGCGGACTGCGAGTTCAATGGCAAACGCCGTAAAACCCGTAAAGAGATATTCTTGGCTCGCATGGAGGCTGTGCTCCCATGGCCAAGGATGCTGGGGGTCATCGAACCCGTCTATCCCAAAGCTGGTAACGGGCGTCGTCCCTACCCACTCGATACCATGCTCCGCATTCACTGTATGCAGCAGTGGTACAACCTCAGCGACGGCGCCATGGAGGACGCACTCTACGAAATTGCCTCAAT
>NZ_NEVB01000042.1:0-11408 GCF_002259925.1 Aeromonas sp. A35_P
GGCCGACCGGCGGCTATTATGGCGGCAGCGACACAGACTGTCAGCAGGGATCGGCAGAAATGAGTCAGCCTTAACCCAAGCTTTACAAAACCAGCCTGCTATCATAGATTTGCTCGAAATTTCCCCCGTGAGTGTCTGTGTGAACCCCTTGCTCACCCTGCCCCTGCTGCAGCAGATCATCGACCAGCTACCCATGAATATCTTCTGCCGGGATACGGATGGGCGCTACCTGTTTGCCAACCGTGCCTTCACGGAGCAGGCGGGCCTGCCACTGCCGGCGGATCTCGTCGGCAAGACGGACGCCGACATGCCCTGGGGCGACATCTTTCGGGAAGAGGATCTGCGCCTGCTGGCGGAGGGAAAACCCCTGCTCTATCAGCAGTTGCACTGCAACAACGGCGACGCCACCAGCTGGATGGAGATCCACAAGATCCCGCTCTACGACGAGCAGGGCAAGCCGGTGGCCCTGTTCGGCATGGTCAACGAGATAGATCAGCGCAAGGAGCTGGAGCAGACCTTTCGCCAGCAGCAGCTGCTGCAACGCCGCCTGCTGGACGCCATCCCGGACCCGATCCGGCTGGAAGACCATCAGGGGCTGCTGATCGACTGCAACCAGGCCTTTCTCGACTTCATGGGGATGGCAGCCAGCGAGGCCCTCGGCCAGCGGGTGGCCCACCGTCTCTCTACCGAGCTGCCGATGGGACGGGGTGAATACTGCCTGGTGGATGCCAACGGCCAGGGCCGCCATCTGGAGGTGACCCGGGTCGAGGTGCCGGACGACGAGGGCAACTCCCTCGGCATCCTCACCCTGAGCCGCGACATCACCGGGCTGCGCACCACCCAGGCCCAGTTGCAGCAGGAGCAGCATTACGACAGCCTGACCGGCCTGCTCAAGCTCTCCCACTTTCTGCAGACCAGCCGTCACCTCGGCGCCCGCAAGGCGAGCCTGGTGCTGGTCGACCTGCAACACTTTCGCGAGATCAACGACCGCTTCGGCATCCGGGTTGCCGACCGCCTGCTCAGCCAGGTGGCCCGTCGCCTGCAGCAGCTGGCCCCGCCCCAGTCGCTGGTGTGCCGGGTGGCCGCCGACGATTTCGCCATGTTGCTGCCTGAACTGAACGAGCCGCTGGCCAACTGGAGCGCTCGTCTGCAGGGGGCGCTGATGGTCCCCTACCAGGTGGAAGAGCACAGGATCCAGATCCCGGTGTTCCTCGGCATCGCCCACGGCAAGGCCAACGACGCCGAACGGCTGCTGAGCCACGCCGAGGCCGCCCTGGCCCAGGGCAAACGTCAGCAGCAGCACTGCACCCTGTTCGACCCCGAACTCGATGCCAAGCTCAAGCGTCGTCAGCTCATCGCGGCCCAGTTGCCGCTCGCCATCAAGTCCGGCCAGCTGACCGCCGTCTACCAGCCCATCATCAGCACCCGCACCAGTCAGCTGCACGGGGCCGAGCTGCTCTGCCGCTGGCCCCATCCCGAGCTCGGCATGATCTCGCCTGACGAGTTCATCCCGCTGGCGGAGGAGCTGGGGCTCATCGGTCTGCTCGGCTGCCACATGCTGGAGCAGGGCTGTGCCCAGCTGGCCCGCTGGCAGGCCGATGCACCGGATCTGGTGCTCTCCATCAACCTGTCGCCGCTGCAATTTCGCGACCCCGAGCTCTGCCCGCAGATCTTCGCCTGCATCGAACGTCACGGCCTCGCCCCCTGGCAGCTTGAGCTGGAGATCACCGAAGGGGTGCTGATGGAGAACGCCGACGAGATAGAGAGCAACCTGGCCTGCCTGATCGAGGCGGGCTTTCAGCTCGCCATCGACGACTTCGGCACCGGCTACTGCAGTCTGGCCTACCTGCCACGGCTGCAGGTGGCGACCCTCAAGCTCGACAAAAGCTTCACGCAGGAGCTGGTCACCAACCAGGCCACCACCGCCATCGTGCGCTCCGTCATCGGGCTGGGCCACGAGCTCGGCATCAAGATCACCGCCGAAGGGGTGGAGACGCAAGAGCAGCAGGCGTGGCTGGTGCAGGCCGGCTGCGACCGGTTGCAGGGCTACCTGTTCAGCCGCCCGCTGCCCCCCGCCGAGTTTGCCCGTTGCTACCAGTTGCCGCAGGCGTGATGCTCACAACAACAAGGCCACCCGAGGGTGGCCTTGTTGTTTTTGCAAAGCGTGCGTGAGCTGGCGCCTTACTCCTGGAAGTAGGTGCCCCAGCCGTCGTAATCCACCCCGTATTTCTCGAGGAATGAACGGCCAGCATGGTGGCGATGACGCCCCTTAAGCCGGATCACTCCTGGAAGTAGGTACCCCAGCCGTCGTAATCCACACCGTATTTTTCGAGGATGGGCAGCATGGTGGCGATATCCGCCACTATGGTCTCGATGTCCAGCTTGCACTCGACGGTGGCGTCGAAGCAGAAGATGGTGGCGCCGTCATCCAGCTCCATCTCTTCGGCATCGGTCACTTCGAAACCGGCCTTGAACAGGTCGACCGCCGCCTTCTCCAGCAGATCGAAATCCTGGCAGGCAAAGTGGTGCTCAATCTCGTACTCCAGATCCGGGTTGCTGCCATCGGCCAGCAACTCGTTGACGATG
Organism: Aeromonas sp. A35_P; assembly: GCF_002259925.1. Classification (NCBI taxonomy): domain Bacteria; kingdom Pseudomonadati; phylum Pseudomonadota; class Gammaproteobacteria; order Aeromonadales; family Aeromonadaceae; genus Aeromonas; species Aeromonas sp. A35_P. The sequence goes on from NZ_NEVB01000042.1 coordinate 2,587, forward strand.
GCGGTGGTCTCTTCGCGCCACTCTTGCATATCAAGACTCATATTAACCCCAGATGCGACTGTGTTGTGATCAAATGCCAGCGCGGACGGTGCCATCTCGGCCATCTGCCGCCCCGCAGGCCCGGTTGCGGCAAAGCATACTCGCACAGCCCATCCGGCTCAATGCGGCAGACCAAGATAAGCCTCCCTCCACAGCCACCCCAAATGGGGTGCCATCACAAAAGGTTAATAAAGGGTAATCTGCCGCCAAAACAGGATTGCTCCATATGGAGCTTTGCTCGAATGTGTCAAAACCACGCGACAGCGCCAGCAAGCCGTTTGAAATCAGCAGGATCCACCAGCAGCGCGACGGTGACAAGGTCATTCACGGAGTGTATCAAGGGACGCGGGCAATCCATCGCCCGTACGGAAAGAGGAGCCAGTGAGGCTCCCTTTTTATCATGTGAAGGAGCACATAGATAATGCCTAAAAAAACAATAATGAGCCTGCTTGTCGGCTCAACCCTTATGATTGGAAACCACGCCATGGCCGCCCCGGTCCACGGTCCGTTCGATGCCCCCCTGGCCGATGAGGTGAAGGTGCTGGAGATGCTCAAGAAGAGCGGCCGCATCCCGACCCTGGCCTCCCCCGAGCAGGAGCAAGCGGCCCTCGCCAGCTACTATCGCGAGAAGTCGCGGGCCTATCAGGGCAACAGCGGTACCCTGGCGGTGAAAGAGGGCAAGGTGCGCGAGACCATCCTCAAGAAGATCCGCCTCAACGGCACCGCCCGTCCCGGCGATCGGGTGCCTACCCTGCTGCTCAAGTCCATCGAGCGGGAGCACTACCAGGGCAAGATGCGCAAGGACAAGATCCTCGCCATCCTGGTGGACTTCCCCGACTACCCGAAGAACAGCATCCGCCCCGAGCTCACCAAGATGTATTACCCGGATTACACCCCGGAGCACTACAACGACCTGCTGTTCTCGTCCAAGGGCTATGCCGGCCCGAACGGCGAGCAGTTCATCTCCATGCGCCAGTTCTACGAGCAGCAGTCAGGCAAGAGCTACAGCGTGCGCGGCCAGGTGGCAGGCTGGTATACCGCCAGCAAGAACGCCGCCTACTACGGCGCCAATGCCACCCCGAACACCATCCGGGAGCTGGTGAAGGAGGCGTTGATCCAGGTGGCGGGCGACCCCTCCATCGATCTGTCCGAGTTTGACCAGGAGGATCGCTACGATCTCAACGGCAACGGCAACCGGGACGAGCCGGACGGCCTCATCGACCACCTGATGATCTTCCACTCCAGCGTCGGCGAGGAGGCCGGTGGCGGCGATCTCGGCGAAGACGCCATCTGGGCGCACCGCTGGAACCTGGGTGCCCCCTACCCCATCCCGGGCACCAGCAGTCCGAGCCAGAACTTCGGTGGCAAGTTTGCCGCCTACGACTACACCATCCAGCCCATCGATGCGGCGGCCGGGGTTTGTGCCCACGAATATGGCCACGATCTGGGGCTGCCGGACGAGTACGACACCAAGTACACCGGCAAGGGGGAACCGGTGGCGACCTGGTCCATCATGTCCTCCGGCTCCTGGGCCGGGGTCATCGGCGGCACCGAGCCGACCGGGTTCTCCGCCTGGGCCAAGGAGTTCCTGCAGGCCTCTCTCGGCGGCAACTGGCTGCACGGCAGCAATGTGCAGCTCGCCGATCTCAGCCCGCGCGGCAACGTCTACATGCTGGATCAGGCCAACGACAAGGGGCGCAACGACGACGTGGTGCGCATCAACCTGCCGGCCAAGCAGATCCCGCTCAACCCGCCCTACGCCGGCCAGTACGAGTACCACGGCGGCAAGGGCAACAACCTCGACAACCGCATGAGCCTCAAGCTGGATCTGAGCGGCAAACAGAGCGCCAGCCTCAACTTCAAGGCCTGGTATCAGATTGAAGAGGGATACGACTACGCCAGGGTACTGGTCAACGGCCAGCCCATCGCGGGCAACCTGACCACCAGTGACGATCCCAACGGAGTCGGCTTCGGGGTCGGCATCACCGGCAACTCCAACGGCTGGACCGATGCCGAGTTCGACCTCACCCCCTGGGCCGGTCAGCAGGTCACTCTGACCCTGCAATACCTGAGCGACGGCGGCGTGGCCGAGAACGGGCTGTTCGTGGACGAGCTGCAGATCCTCGCCGATGGTGACATCCTGCTGAGCGATGGTGCCGAGGGCAACTCCCCCTTCACCCTGGCCGGCTTCGTGAAGAGCGACGGCAACGAGGCCAAGGATCACTACTACCTGGCCGAGTGGCGCAACCATGCGGGAGTGGACAAGGGGCTGGCCCACATCAACGTGGCCGACCAGCTGATGCGCTACGAGCCGGGCATGCTGCTCTGGTACGTGGACAACAGCCAGGTCAACAACTGGGTGGGAGTCCACCCGGGTGAGGGCTTCCTCGGGGTGGTGGATGCGGATCAGCGCACCCTCAAGTGGAGCGACGGCGCCGTGGCCGGCACCCGCTACCAGATCCACGACGCCACCTTCAGCCTGGGCTTCCAGCAGCCGCTCAACCTCAAGCACCCGAGCGGCTCCCTGCTGCGCGACTTCTGGATCACCCCGAATCGGGTGTTCAAGGATTCCCGCAGCTACCAGAGCAAGGAGATCCCGGATGCCGGTCGCCTGCTGCCCGAGTACGGGCTCAAGATCAGCGTCACCGGTCAGGCCCGTGACATGAGTACCGGGCGGATCATCGTCAGCCGCCACTGAGCACGACAACCATGACAAGGGGCCCCAGGCCCCTTTTTTCATCTGCCGACCCGCAATCTAGGATGAAAACAGGCCAAACCGCCCAACAAACACCCTGGTTGCTCACTTGTCGAGCGAACGATGCGACTATCTGCGCCATGCGGTTGACACATCCGTTCAGAAAGGGTTTAATGCGCGCCGTTGCCCAGATAGCTCAGTCGGTAGAGCAGGGGATTGAAAATCCCCGTGTCGGCGGTTCGATTCCGTCTCTGGGCACCACAATTCCTCCTTAGTTCAGTCGGTAGAACGGCGGACTGTTAATCCGTATGTCACTGGTTCAAGTCCAGTAGGAGGAGCCAAATTTGAAAAGCCCGCTCATCGAGCGGGCTTTTTTTCATTCAGGTCAGCTGCCGTTGCAGGTTGCCAGCAGCAGGGTCGCGCCGCAGGTGGCACTGAACAGCAGCCAGCCGGTCTGCAGCACACCCTCCGGGTTCACCCGTTTCTCTTTTTTGCGCAATCGTCTCCACCCAGGCTTCATCGCGCCCACCTCATCCTGTTACGACCCCTGCCCCGTCGGCAGGCGAGCCATCTTTGTATCAGCCCCCCTTCATCGTCAATCTCCGCCTTGATAATAAATTCATCAAGGATGCCTCCTCCGCTCCAGTTCATGACCATGCTGATGGCCTCATCCACATGCGTTCACCAGCCTGGGCATAAGGAGGAAGGTGGCATTCCCCGTGACACCCGGGTCAGCGCCCACAGCCTTGGCGCACATTGCACCAGTCTCGGTGATGGTCCTGTCCGACCCTTCTATCCGGCCAACTCTATCTTGCCGTAATCGAGCCGATTCTCCTTGGGTGCCCCCGCTATGCTGCGAACCTCGTGGAACTTGTATCTGAGGATGTAGCCGAAGCAGGCGAAGAAAAGAGCGATCACAAGGGCTCCGACCCACTGGATTTGCAGGAAGTCGAGCTGGAACAACAGAGTCAGACCGACCAGCACCAACAGGTTGACCCCAAAATAGCGCCATTGGCCAAGCCGCCGGGTCGTCAGTCCCAAGTTGTCGGTGTAGAGACGGATCAGGGAATCGAGGGAGTTGATCACCATGGTGATACCCACCGCCACCATGGCCCAGTTGAAGAAACCTGCCGTCGACAACCCCTGCTCGTGGTAGTAGTAGAGCACGGCAAACCAGACGGCGATGGCCAGGGAGGGAAATACCAGCATGGCCCCCAGTAGTTGCCAGGTCCGCAGACCGCCGACGAAACGGGCGGTGAACTGGCCAATCATGATGCTCCAGGAGAACCACCAATAAAGGTAGAAGGCGTGGTAGTCATTGAGGGGAAGCACGAAGTGTTCTATGTGACCAAAATAGCCCCCCACCAGCGCCAGTGTGGCCACGAAATCGGCCAGTGACCCTGCGGGTGTCAAGAAGGCGGCGCCCCACATCAGCACGATCAGGGCGAGGAAGCAGATCGTGGTGCCCAGACTCAGGATCCGCACAAACTTCAGACTGGTACTCGAATAGATCGAGAATGCGATCACCAGCAACACTATCAGATAAAAGCTGGCCACCAGGCTCTCACCATCGCCGATGTCTGGCATATACCAGGGCAGATTGGTCAGCAACAGATAGGCGGTAAAGGCACAGGTACCAATGATCACCAGATTGTTGAGAAACTTCACCGGCGCCAGTTCGAAAAAACGCACCCTGGGCTCGATCACGCAGAAATAGAAACAGGTCAGGAAGTAAAAACCCCAGATCAGAAATCCCCAATAACCAAACTCGATGGCCAATGGGTTGGTAAAACCATATTCCGGACTCGCCTGCAGATCGCCATAACCGGCAAACTCGGTAAGGGGGAACATGATGAGCCCCACGTCCAGCCCTGAGGTAAACAGGATGGCGATGAAGGTGAAGGTCCGTACCGGCGTAGTGCCAATACAGCAGATGTTGCCCCATCGATAGAGCACAAAGACGATGGCGGCAAAGGTAAACAGTATTCCCATACTGAGCCAGATCATCATGCCAAACCTCCTGTGTTGTCCCTTTCGTAATCAGACATATGAGCTCCTTGTCATTGCATAGTGATATTCAAGAGGCCGTTCGGCTTCCTGCGGCCATGACTCCCCCAACCCCGCAAGATGCAGGGGAGTCATTGGCGCGGGATCAGGACTTAGCTATCGCTGTCACCCACATGGACAGGGCGATAGCTAAAGACTGACGAACGACCCAAGAAGGGGTCAGCTACCAGTGTCAATGGTGGCCAACAGAGCGCGTGCCGGGCGGCGCGGACGCTGCGTCTCCCGCCAGTGAGCGGCCAGCCCCACCTCGACCGAATGCGCGGCAAGCGGCTTCCTGCCCAGGATCAGATCGGCGGCCCGTTCGGCCACCATCAGCGTGGGGGCGTTGAGGTTGCCATTGGGAATGGTCGGGAAGATGGAGGAGTCCACTACCCGCAGCCCTTGCAGACCATGGACCCGGGTTTCGGGATCCACCACGGCCAGGGGATCCGTGCCCATCTTGCAGGAACAAGAGGGGTGATAGGCGCTCTCCACTGCACTGCGCACGAAAGCATCTATCTGCTCATCGCTTTGTACCGACGCCCCGGGCTGGATCTCCTCCCCCCGGTAGGCATCCAGGGCGGGTTGACCGATGATCTCCCGGGTCAACCGCACACAGGCGCGAAACCCTTCGATATCATCAGGATGGGATAGATAGTTGAAACGGATGGCGGGAGCCATCCGCGGGTCGGCCGAGCGAACCTGCACCTGACCGCGACTACGGGGCTTGTTGTGGCCTATGTGGACCTGGAAGCCGTGACCCGCGAATGCTTCCTTGCCGTCATAGCGCATGGCGGCGGGCAGAAAGTGGTATTGCAGATCCGGCCAGGGCACCCCGGCCTTGGAGCGGATGAAGCCACAAGATTCGAAATGGTTGGTCGCCCCCAGGCCATCCTTGCGCAACAACCAACGGCTGCCGATGAGGAACTTGTCCCACCACCCCAGCTTGCCGTTGAGGGTAATGGGCTGCTGGCAGCGAAACTGGAAGTAAAACTCCAGATGGTCCTGCAGGTTCTCGCCGACACCTGGCAGAGCATGCTGCAACGCGATTCCGGCTTTACGCAGGGTATCGGGATGGCCGATGCCGGAGAGTTGCAACAGATGGGGGGAGCCGATGGGGCCGGCACTCAGGATCACCTCCTTACCGGCCTTCACCTCCTCCATCTTGCCCTTGCGTTCGAAGCGCACTCCGACAGCTCGTTTGCCTTCCAGCAACACCTTGTGAACCAGGGCACCGGTCAGCACAGTGAGGTTGGCGCGGGCCATGGCGGGCCTGAGATAGGCATTGGCACTGGAGCTGCGTACCCCTTGCCTGACCGTCATGTGCATGGGGCCAAACCCCTCCTGCTGGCGGCCATTGTAGTCGGACGTGGCGTCATAGCCCGCCTCCACACCGGCATCAATGAAAGCCTGATAGAGGGGATTTTGCATCTGGTTGCCGTTGTTGACCCCAAGCGGCCCCTCGCCGCCGCGATACGCATCCCCGCCGAAGGCCCACTGCTCGGCCCGCTTGAAATAGGGCAGGCAGTGGGCGTAATCCCAGCCCTCTGCCCCGGCCTGCCGCCACTCGTCAAAGTCACCGGCGTGGCCGCGCACATAGACCATGCCGTTGATGGAGGAAGAGCCCCCCAGCACCTTGCCCCGGGGGCAGTGCATGCGCCTGCCATCCAGATGGGGCTCGGGCTCGGTCTCGAACTGCCAGGCGTACTTCCTGGTATTCATGGGAATGGAGAGAGCGGTCGGCATCTGGATGAAAATGCTCTTGTCACTCCCCCCGGTCTCCAGCAGCAGTACCTGATGCTGACCATCCTCGCTCAGGCGGTTGGCCAGCACGCAACCGGCGCTGCCCGCCCCCACTATGATGTAGTCATATGGGCTCATGGTATCTCCTTAAAACGGGCTCTGCATGGCTTGCATGCCGACATAGACGGACTTGAGCTGGGTGTAGTGTTGCAGGGTTGCCAAGCCGTTCTCCCGCCCGATGCCGGACTGCTTGAAGCCACCCACTGGCATCTCGGCCGGGGAGGCGCCATAGCTGTTGATCCAGCAGATCCCCGCCTGCAACTGGTGCACCACCCGGTGGGCACGGCGAATATCCCGGGTAAACACTCCGGCCGCCAATCCCAGCGCCGTGTCATTGGCTCGCTGCACGACCTCTTCCTCCTGCTCGAAGGTGAGCACCGACATCACGGGACCGAAGATCTCTTCGCGGCAGATCCGCATCTCGTCCCGACACTCGCTGAAGATGGTGGGGGCAACGAAGAAGCCATTCGGCGCCGCGGCAGGACGTAGCGCCTCCCCGCCGCAGCGCAGGATGGCCCCCTCCTCCTGACCGATGCGGATATAGTCGAGCACCTTGCGCTGATGCTCGCGGGAGATGAGGGCCCCAAAGTTGACGTCTGGGTCCATGGGGTCCCCGATCCGGATATTGTCCCGGGTACGGGCCAGCAGCCGCGCCATGAAGGCGGGGTAAATCCCCTGCTGCACATAGACGCGGGTGCCATGGGTACACACCTCACCCTGGGTGTAGAAGTTCGCCACCATGGCGGCGCTGACCGCCTCTTCCAGATCCGCATCGTCAAAGATGATGAGGGGGGACTTGCCCCCCAGCTCCATGGTCACCCCCTTGAGGGTGTCGGCGGCGGCCCGCATCACCTTCTTGCCGGTACCCACTTCGCCGGTGAAGGAGATCTTGGCCACCTCGGGCACCTGACTCAGCCAGGCACCGACCCGGCCATCCCCCTGCACCACGTTGAAGACACCAGCGGGCATGCCGGCCTCGATGAAGATCTCCGCCAGCTTGAGAGCACCGAGGGGCGTCTCCTCCGAGGGCTTGAAGATCATGCTGTTGCCGCAGGCCAGCGCAGGGGCAGCCTTCCAACAGGCAATCTGCAACGGGTAGTTCCAGGCGCCGATCCCGGCACAGATGCCGAGGGGCTCACGGCGACTGTAGTAAAAATCGGCCCCCAGCTGCTGCTGATTGCCCTCAATGGCGGCAGCCAGGCCGGCGAAGAACTCGATGCTGTCGGCGCCAGTCACGACATCCACCACCGAGGCCTCCTGCCAGGGCTTGCCGGTATCTGCCACCTCGATGGCGGCCAGGCTGTCGTTGCGCTCGCGCAGCAAGGCCACGGCCCGCGACAGGATCCGGCCACGCTCGACCCCGCTCATCGCCGACCAGATGGCAAAACCCTGCCGGGCACTCGCAATGGCGGCGGTCTGGACGAACTCATCGGCCACCTCGACCTCGTAGATGACGGTCCCGGTCGCCGGATTGATCACCTCAAAGCTCTCGCCCGAGGCATTGGCCAGGTAACGGCCGTCAACAAAATTCTGATAACGCGTCAAAGACATGCATTCACTCCGCTGGGTCAGTCGTTGCAGGATAAACAGTTTGCAGAGCCGCTCGACACGGCTGCAGTCGGGGTCGGGCTCAGGGCTCTGCGCAACCAGAAACCATCGATCATGGCGGCGCTCTGCTGAGCCGCGGCCCGAGCACAGAGCCGCGCCAGCGCAACAGCTCCAATAAGAGCCTGCTTGCCACCAAAATAGTGGCTGATGATGCCGGAGGACATACCGGCCTGGACGCTGCTGTGATGAAGGGTGGTGTGTTGCAAGCCAGATTCGGCCACCAGGGAAACGGTGGCCCTGATCAGTTGCTGACGACGCTTGTCCGAGACCCCGACAATGGGCGCACACTTGTTAATTCCTGATTACCCATGACCCTCAGCCAGCTTCAAGAGCCGATATGGCATCGGAGGGCTTGCCACGACTGCATGCCCCAATTCAACCAACATGCTTTTGAGGTCAAAACGATGATTAAACCGGAAGCAGTATTCAGCAAGATGTCTCGGTAAATGCTTCGCTCCGAGCGTATGGCAACTGCCCCGCAGCGAGTTCTTCACATTCCCTATCATCGTGTTTACCCAGTTGAATGCCGGATGATCCAGCAAGTCAAGGTTGCCCCCGGTGACAACACCCAGGTGCTCACAATTGGCCTCCTTCACCGCCCTGAAACAGGCCAATCCATCGGATATCACCG
>NZ_NEVB01000043.1:0-8517 GCF_002259925.1 Aeromonas sp. A35_P
GATAAGGCCTATAGCAGCAGGGCTCTGCGGGCAGAACTCCGGCGCAGAAAGATAAAAGCGGTTATCCCGCAACGCAGCGACCAGCAACGGCACCATAAGGGACGTCCACTGGTGTTAGACAAAGCTCGTTATCGTAGGAGAAATGTGGTCGAACGGTGCTTCGGATGGCTGAAGAAGTTTCGCCGATTCTCAACGAGGTATGAAAAGCTGGCGGGAAGTTTTGCTGCTTTTATCAAGCTGGCTTTCTGCCTTCGTTACTTACGGGAACTATTGGTGGACAGAAAACCAGCATTTTGAGAACACAGCCTAGCATGGCCAAGCCACCGAGTAGAGAAGCCCATTTTGTGTTTGTCTGCATGTGATTTCCTTTGTGTGATAACAAAGCCACTGGCGCGTGGCGTTCTCCTCCCTGATGAATACCGTCTCTTCCCTGTCAGACGAAACGAGATTAATTCTCGTCTGAGTGCCTTACCTTAATGGGCTCATATGGCAGCACAACCCTCCATATGGGAAGATTTAATATGTTACAAATCAAATGGATATGCAGTTTTTTGCTGATGGTTTGCTCAGCTGCCCCGATACCGGAAAGCGAGCAAGGAATGGGGAGAGGCTGGAAGGTGGTGAGTTTGCCTCCTCATCCGGAAAAGAGGAGGCAAGCACAGATCAGTTGATGGGAGTGGGGGCAGGAGAGGCCGTGGTCAGCTTCATGGCGCGCGGGTAGCGGCGCGGGTCGAGACGCAGCACCAGCAGACTCATCAGCACCAGGCCGGCCAGCTGCCACTGCCAGGCGGCGGCAAAGTCACCGCTCAGGTGGTGCAGGCGGGCCGCCACCCAGGGGCCGGTGGCTGCCAGCATGAAGCCGAATCCCTGCATCAGGGCGCTGAGGGTGCCGGCGCGGCGCGGATCAGGCAGGTGATCGAGCGCGATGACCATGATGAGGGAGAAGCTGCCGCCAAGCCCGGCGCCGCACAGCATGCACCAGAGGATGGGGGCGGTAGTCGGCGCCAGCCAGAGGCCGCCAAAGCCCGCCAGTTGCATGGCGATGGCCAGTCCCATCCAGGGCCGGCGGTCGAGCCGGCGGGCGGCCAGCAGCGGCAGGCCGAGGCCGCTCACGGTCTGGGCCAGCGCCAGCCAGGCCACCAGCTCGCCCCCCTGCTGGGGGCTCCAGCCCTGTGCCATGTAGGCCGGCGCCAGCCAGGCCACCACGATGCCGTAACCGCTGTTGATGATGCCAAAGCAGCTTATCAGCAGCCAGCTGCGGGGCAGGCTGATGAGACGCTGCTCGCCGCCGCCGGACATTGCCACCGGCGCTGCGGGCAGTCGTACCCGCCAGCCTAGCCAGCCCATGGCCAGCAGCACCGGCAGGCTCCACAGCGCCAGCGCCTGGGACCAGTCGAGCCGGGCGGCGAGCTGCGGGGTGAGGCTGGCACCCAGCGCCCCGCCCCCCATCATGCAGGCCGAGAAGATGCCCATTACCAGCGGCACCTTTTGCGCGAATGCCTGCTTGATGAGGCCGGGCAGCACCCCCTGCACCAGGGCCGAGCCCAGCCCGCAGAGGGCGGCGCTGGCGATGAGCAGGGCGCCGCTGCCGGCCTCGAAGCGCATGGCGCTGCCCATGCCCAACAGCAGCAGGGCTGCCCCCAGCAACTGGCGCGGCCCGCTGCGACTGCGCAGGGCCGGGGTGAGCAGCACGCCGCCGCCGATGAGCCAGAGCGGCAACAGGGTCAGCCAGGCCAGGGTGTCCATACCAAGCCCGAGCGCCTCGGCAATGTCGCGGCTCAGGGGGCCGACGGCGGTGAGAAACGGCCGCAAGTTGAGCCCGATCAGGATCACCAGCACCAGCAGGGCTTGCTGCTGGCGCGTATCGATGCGGGCCTCAAGCATGACTTTGTGCACCATAGAGCTCGGCGGCGGCCAGCGGGCTCGGCAGCTTGATGAGTGGCAGGGGGGCAGGGGCGAGGGGCAGGCCCAGTTTTTGGTAGGCGGCAGTGCTGTCAAAGCCGAACGGGGCCGCATCCTCGTTATCGAAGGCGTAATAGACGGCGGCGATGCCGTTCATCACCAGGGCGCTCAGGCACATGGGGCAGGGGTGACCACTGGCGTAGACGATGGCGCCCGCCAGCGGCCCGACCTGGCTGGCCTGGCGCAGGGCTTCCAGTTCGGCGTGGCGGGTGGGGTCGCCATCCTGGTGCATGCCGTTGACGGCGCAGGTCACCAGCTGGTTGCCTTGCACCAGCAGGGCGGCAAAGGGTCTGCCCCCCTGTCGGCGGTTATGGAGGGCCAGTTGCAACGCCTGCTCCAGCCACTCCTGATGCGTGGGATTGGTGGTGAGCGAGGCGATCAGGCGTGAGCCGGCGGGTTCGGCAAGGGAGTGGGGCATGGCGGATCCTCGAGGCAAGGGAATGGGAAGAGACCAGCCTAGCGGGGAAGCCAGTCATGGGGAAATTAAATGATAGAATGACATCCAGTGGTTTTGTAAATGGAGTAGCCATGCTGGATCCCCTCTTGCTGCGTAGCTTTGTCGCCATCGTCGACAGCGGCAGTTTTACCCGCGCCGGTGAACGGGTGCACCTCACCCAGTCCACCATCAGCCAGCAGATGCGGCGCCTCGAACAGCAGCTCGGCTGCCCGCTGCTGGACCGCTCCGGTCGTCAGGTGGTGACCACGGCAGAGGGGGAGAAGCTGCTGGGGCTGGCCCGCAGCATCCTGGCCCTGCTGGCCCGGGCCGAGGAGCAGGTGGCCGAGGCCAGCCTGCAGCTGAGCCTGGGAGTGCCGGAGGATTTTGCCGCCGGTGCCATCGCCCCTGTGCTGGCAGCCTTTGCTCGCGACTACCCGCAGGTGCGGCTGGAGGTGCACAGCGGCCTCAGTCACGAGATCTGGCAGCGCTTCGAGGCCGGCGAGCTGGACTTGGCGCTGGTCAAACAGGCGCGGGGACAGGGGGCGCCGCGCGCCTGCTGGCGTGAGCCGCTGGCCTGGGTCGACAGCCGTGCCTGGCCCGCCAGCGAGCGGGATCCCTTGCCGCTGGTGGTGTTCCCGAGCGAAGGGCTCTATCGGCGGCAGCTGACCGAGGCTCTCGACGGGATGGGGCGGCGCTGGCGCATTGCCTACGTCAGCGCCAGCCTGGCCAGCCTGCAGGGGGCGGTGAGCGCCGGGATCGGGGTCAGCCTGCTGCCTCGGCGCCTGCTGCAGCCGGATCAGCAGGAGCTGACCCACTGGCCGGCGGTGGCGCCGGTGGAGCTGGCGCTGCACCTGGGGGCGGAGCGCGGCGAGCCGCTCACTCGGCTCTGTGAGGCCCTCATCAGCCTGTGTGATCGGGTGATGGGGCCCGCTGAGGGTTGAGGGGACGCAGGCAGATGCCTGCTTAGCGCACCCTGGTGCGCACGATGAGCAGGGTGATGAGCGCCAGGGTGAAGACGAGCGGGGCCCAGGCACCGTGATGGCTCACCAGGGTGGCGCCGGCAGCGGCCACTCCGGCCACCCCCTGCTGCAGGAAACCGCACAGAGCCATGGCGTAGGCGCCGTGCTCGCGGCCATCGCTCACCGCCAGCGCCATGCTGTTGGGAAAGAGCACCGCCTGCCCGAAGATGATGAGGCAGTAGCAGGTCATCATGGCCACCAATCCGCTGCTGCCCTGCAGGGCGCCCAGCGCCCAGAGCAGCAGCATGCCGCCCGCCGCCAGCAGAATGAGCGCAGCCCCCTGGCGCATCAGCTGGCGGCCTCCCACCCGGGCGACCCGCCGGTTGACCGTCATGGCGCCGGCGAAGTAGGCGATACCGATCAGCAACCCCAGACTGCCGAAGGTGGTGACCTCGAGGGCAAACCCCTGCTGCAGCACGAAGGGGCTCACCTCCTGCAGGGTCACCGTGATGGCAAAGCCGATGCCGCCGGCGCAGGCCGGCCAGAAAAAGCCGGGGCGGCGCAACAGGCTGGCGTAACGGGCCCACATGCCGCCGCTCGCAGCCGCCGGATTGGGCCCCTGCAGCGGCAGGCTGCTCATCAAGAGCAGCGCCAGCACGCCGACCCCGGCCATCAGCACGAACCCCAGCTGCCAATGGGCATAGCGGCTGATGAGGCCGCCTATCCACTGACCGCCGCCAAGGGCGGTGATGAAGGCGATGGAGAGCACCGAGAGGCGGCGCGCCAGCTCATCGCCGTGCCAGTGATCCCGCACCAGAATGCGGGCGATGATGGCCGCCCCGCCGGCCGCCACCCCTTGCCGGGTGCGCAGGATCAAGAGCAGCGGCCCCTGGCTGGTGGTGGCCAGCAGCAGGCTGAGGCCGACAAACAGCAGCAGTGACAGGGCAAGAGGCAGCCGGCGACCGTAGCGATCGGCGGCGGCGCCCCAGAACAGCACCGGCAGGGCGGCGCCGATGACGAACAGCGAGATGGAGAGCTCGGCCCCCTGCCTGGTCATGGCGAGATCCGTCATCACCACGGGCAGGGAGGGGAGGTAAACGGTGGTGGCCATCTGGGCCATGAAGACGATGAGGCAGGCCAGCGTCATGATGCGAGCGGAGCGGCTCCAAAGACCAGCCTGGTCGAGACATTCCTGGTTATCCATAACAACTCTCGGGCAGTAAGGGAGCCATATCCTTGCACTGCCCGTGCGCCGAGTCAGCCCCTCGTCTGGGTTAAACCTGGCCGGTTTACCAGGGCAGAGCGCGGTATGTTCAGGCGATGGCCTGGCGCGGCAGCACGGCGAGCCAGAGCTCGACCTCGCCGCTGCCGGTGTCCGGGTCAAAGGTGGCGCCATAGCGCTCGAAGTCTGGCAGGTGGGCCGACTGGTAAGCGGACTGCGCCAGCCACTCCAGCGCCTGCTGCCAGGTGTGCGGCATGGTCGAGACATGCCCCCGATGCAGGAAGACGGCATAGGTCTGGGGCTCGATGCGCATCCGCCCCAGCGTCTTGGGCAGCACCTCCAGCGCGGCGACCTCCACCGCGCACATGTATTCGCACTCGGTGGCGGTCATGCCGCAGATGACGCCATAGGCATGCTCGCCCAGCTGGCCCGGCAACGGACCCAGGGCGCTGAAATCGCGCCACTGGCCGCCGAAGTCGGCGTGGGTGAAGGCATGGTGACGACGCAGGCCGCCAAGCAGCATGGGGCGGCCGGTTTCAAAACGAACGGGATCAGTCATGACACCTCCTGTACGCGATGGGTGGCAAGGCAACCTTGCTCAGCACTCCTTGCCTTCACTGAGCTTGCGCTGATAGTCCGCGGAGACGATGGCCAGTGCCGCTAGGGCGAGGGCCGGCTCAATCCGGTTGGTCTCCAGCAGTTCGATGAGATCCACCGCGAGTTGGACCTCGGGCGGGGCAGTTTCCAATGACATGACAGACTCCGTAACGGGGAAAACGCCATTATACAGGGCCGCTCCCGGATGGGGACCTGTCTGCTGTTGCGGGCAACCCGGCTAGAAGGTGCTGGCGCATCTCCTGATCGATCTGCTCACGCAGGGCCATCAATTTGAGGGCGTACTGCTGCAGCTGCCGATCGCTCTCGTTTTGCGGTTGCCACTGGGGCACCGGGGTCGGTTTGCCGTGCTCGTCCATGGCCACGAAGATGATGATGCAGTGGGTGGTCTTGTGACGCTCTTGCTGGGTCGGGTGGCGGCTGTAGACATCCACCGCCAGGTGCATGCTGGTGGTGCCGGTGTGGATCACCTGGGCGTGCACCTCCACCAGCTGGCCTATCTGGATGGGGCGCAGAAAGCGGATCCCCCCCACATAGACGGTCACCGCATAGCCGCCGCACCAGCCGGCGGCGCAGGCGTAACCCGCCTGATCGATCCATTTCATCACCATGCCGCCGTGCACCTTGCCGCCGAAATTCACATCGGCGGGCTCGGCCAGAAACTGCAGGGTCAGCTCGCGGGGTGGGGTCATGGGGTCTCCTTGATTGAGGGTCATTGGCGGTAGCTCTTGCGATAGGTGTCAGCCTGCTGGCAGGGGGTCAGGTTGTTGAGATCGGGCCGCTTGTTGCCCTCTCGCTGGCCGAAGCTGGCGAACTCCTGCTGGCACTTGGCGGCCTTGCCGCCCGCCTTGATGCAGGCGTCGATCCGACGTTGTTTGCCCTGTTCGACCAGCTGCTGCTGGGCCTGCTGGCAGGCCGCATCCAGCTTGGCCTGTTTGGCATCTCTGTCCTCCACTGCGGCCAGCAGGGGGAGCGAGAGGGCACCACCGAGTAGCAATACGAGCATCTTCATGATGATTTTTCTCCTGATGGGGGGCGTCCGGCGATGACCAGGGCGATCCCCCCCAGGATGCCCAGGGTCGACAATACCAAGCGCAGCGACCAGGACTCATCCAACCAGATGAGCCCGGCCAGGGCGGCGAGCAGGGGCACCAGCAGCTGGACGCTGGCGGCTAGGGTGCGGCCAAGGTGGGGCAGCACCAGATACCAGAGCGCATAGCCAAGGCCGGAGGCCAGCGCCCCCGAGGCCAGGGCATAGCCGATGGCGGCGGGGCTGGTCTGCAGCTGCCCGAACAACAGATAGAGCAGGGCGGCCGGCAGGCTGGCGCGCAGGAAGTGGCCGGCGTTGGCGGCGACCGGGTCGGCAAAGCGCGAGGCCCGCAGGGTATAGCCGGCCCAGGCGATGCCGGCCAGGATCATCAGGGCCGCCCCCAGCGGATCCGGTGCACTGAGGCCGGGCAGCAGCAACACCACCAGGCCCGCCATGGCGAGCAGCAGGCCGAGCCACTGGCGGCGGGGCAGGGGCTCCCCGCGCAGCAGGGGCGGCGCCAGCATGCTGAGCTGGACGGCGGCAAACAGCAGCAGGGCGCCGGTGCCCGCGGTCAGGGTGAGGTAGGAGAACGAGAACGCCGCGCCATAGGTGATGAGGGCCAGGGCGCCGCCCCAGTCCCCCTGGCGGGGGGATTTTTGGCGCGCGCCGCACAGCAGCACCAGCACCAGGGCGCCGCTGGTCAGGCGCAGCAGGGTGAAGAGGGCGGGATCCATCCGCTCTTCGAACAGGGCGAGCCGGCAGAGCACCGAGTTGGCGGCGAACGCCATCAGGGTCAGCAGGGTCAGTGTCAGCAGGCGGGGCAGCGGCATCCATTCACCTTGAGTTCAGTGGGGCAGGTTCAGCATGATTTACCATCCAACGAGGAGGTCCCATGAAACAAATGCTGGAGCAATTGATGGGAGCTGGCAAGGGCTGGCTCAACGAAGGTGGCGACAGCCGCAAGGCGCAGATGAAGGGGATGGCGCAAGGGGGCCTCGCCGCCGGTGCCATGGCCCTGCTGCTTGGCAACAAGAAGGTGCGCAAATATGGCGGCAAGGTGGCGGCGGTGGGCGGCGCGGCGGCCCTCGGCGGCCTGGCCTACAAACTCTATCAGGACTGGCAGGCCCAGCAGTCTGCCCCGGCCCAGCCGACCCAGCCCCTCGATACCCTGCGGGGCAATGCGCTGGATGCCAGAGCCGCGCTTCTGGTGCGCGCCATGGTGGCGGCGGCCCGGGCCGACGGCCATATCGACAACGACGAGCGTCAGAAGATCCAGCAGTACCTGACCGAGCAGGGCCAGAGCGATGCGGCCCGCTGGATTGATGCCGAACTGGCCCGTCCCCTGGATCCCCACGCCCTGGCGCGGGAAGTGACCGACATGGAGTTGGCGACCGAGGTCTACCTCGCCTCCCTGCTCGCCATCGACGTGGATCACTTCATGGAGCGCGGTTATCTAGACGAGCTGGCGCGCGCCCTCAAGCTCGATGAGAACCTCAAAGGCAGCATTGAGCGCCAGGTGGCCCAGCTGGGTGCCCCCGCCTGATTGATCCCCGCTCAGTACCTGGATTGTCGACAAGGCCCCGTGACGGGGCCTTGTTGTTTTCAGATGCCTGCCAAAGGCTGTTGCGGCACTTCTTGTCTGGCCGGGCAGCCACTATGATGGAGCCCTGGCCAAAGGGAGCAGATGAGACCGTCTCATCGCCAGGGCACGTCATCGCCAGGACACAGAGGCAAGGAGCATTCATTGGAAATACGCAAGGCACGTGAGCAGGACATAGGCGCCATCCTCGAGCTGAACCGGCAGATAGGAGAGATCCACTTCACGCAGGCGCCGCAGGTGTTCTGCCCGCCATCCCCCGAGGAGCGGGCCTTTTTGCTGGCAGCCATTGCCGCCGAAGGGCGCCTGTTTTGCGTGGCCGAGCAGGAGGGAGCCGTGGCGGGCTTTCTGACCGCCCGCATCGACATCAACGAGACCATCCCGTTTCTGAGCAAGGAGCCCATCTGTCGTATCGGCACCCTGGTGGTCGATGAGGGGCACCGCTCCCGGGGGATCGGCAAGGCGCTGATCGCCCATTGCGATGCGTGGGGCAAGGCGCAGGGCGCCAGCCAGTTGCGGCTGGAGGTGATGGCATTCAACGAGCGCGCCAAGGCGCTCTACGAGAGGTTGGGGTTCAAGATGCTGTCACAGACCATGGCCAGATAAGCCAGGTTATCTCCCAAACAGAGGCCCGTTACGGGCCTCTGTTGTTTGCTCTTGGCGCCGCATTATTTTCTGTCGCTCTTTGGCCATCGG